>NZ_CP013655.1:973790-1157552 GCF_001465345.1 Enterococcus rotai
TCATAGACTCAAGGAGAAAACGACATAGCCTCTCAATCCAGTAATTATATTATCTCAAATTTATTGAGTTAATACCTAATGAAAAATAACAATGGTTCATAAGGTTATCCACTAAAATCGGAAGATTAAAACCTTAAATATAATATACAAGGAGAACTAAGTGAATAAAGTATTTACATTTTTAGAAACAAAATTAATGCCGCCTTTGAATAAAGTTGCGAATTTGCGCTTTATTCGAGCGATTATGCAGGCTGGGATCGTTACGGTGCCTTTTACAATTGTTGGCTCGATTTTTCTGATCATCAATAATTTGCCGCAAATCATTCCACCATTAGCACCTTTTTTTGAGAATACGATTTTGAAATTTGCACCGATTTATAGTGTGGCTACCACGATGTCGATTGGGTCGATCGCCATTTTTTACTGTTTAGCAACGGCTTATTATTTAACCGATATTTACCGAAAAGAAGAAAGTGATGGGCTAAGTAGTTTTGTTGGAGCGATTTTAGGGTTGTTTGCCTTTTTAATGACCATTGTGCAAACAGATATCGTCGATGGCGGTGCCCAGCTGCTTCAATCGGAAAGTGAAACATCGATTGTTTATAATGGAATCGCACTTGGTGGTTGGGTGACTCGCTTTAGTGGTGTAGGGATTTTTATTGGGATCATTACAGCTGTGATTGCTACTCAAATTTACCGTTGGTGTGTGAAAAAAAATATTACGATCCGAATGCCTGAAGGGGTTCCTGATGGTGTAAGTAAAGCTTTTGCTTCATTGATTCCTGCTATTTTTATCGCCTTTGTGATGTTATTTATCAATACAATTTTAGCGGTATTCCATACCGATTTACATGGATTATTATCAAAACCATTTGAGTTCGTTAAAGATTTAACGGGTTCTTGGTTGGGAATCATTGTGATTATGCTATTGATCCATCTGCTATGGGCTGTTGGGGTTCATGGAACAGCCGTGATCAAGAATAGTTTTATCAATCCAATTTTATTAGTAGCTTTGACAGAAAATATTGATGGCGGATCAAATATTTTCGCTGGCGATTTTGTCAATATGTATATCTTTATTGGTGGTGCAGGCAGTACGTTGGGGTTGGTTTTGTTGATGATTTTTGTGGCAAAATCTGATCAGCTAAAAGTTCTGGGTAAAGCAGCTATCTTACCTGGTTTGTTTAATATTAATGAGCCTGTGATTTTCGGAGCACCGATCGTTTATAATCCTTATTTGATCATTCCGTTTATTGTAACGCCTTTGATCAATGTGACGATTGCTTATTTTGCTTCTTCTCTTGGATTAGTGAATAAGGTGATTACTGGAATTCCTTGGATTTCACCTGTGGGAATTGGAGCGTTTCTTGGAACTGGTGGCGATTTTAAAGCTGTATTGATTGCCCTGATTAATTTAGCGGTTTCGATTATTTGTTACTATCCATTTTTCAAGATGTATGATGGAAAATTGTACGGTGAACAGATGGCCGCATTGGAGAAGGATTAATAGAAAAAAGCTAGTGGATCTGTCAAGTGATCTACTAGCTTTTTTTCTGTACGTTCAAATTGTTCCAGTAAGATGGACAATAATCGAATTTACTTTCTAAAAAAACATAAGTCTATTCCGTAGTTTTTACTTCACATGCTATAATTTTGTCGGCAACTTGCCCCAAAAGGGGGTGAGGGTTGTTGGATAAATTGGTATCATTAGTTATTGCGCCTATTTTTGTAGGTTTAGTGATTCAACTAATTTCTCATTGGTTAGATGAAAAAGACAATGACTAAAACAAGTTGCCTATCTAACCCACACATTTGAAATCATAACAAATGTAAAGAAAAACCACTCTACCAAGAATAGAGTGGTTTTTGTGTATCGTTGGAAAAACTGGTATCGTTTTGTAACATAATTATAGCAAAAATCATCGTAAAAATCAATCTGATTGGATATAAGATTTATTTATAAGCAGGGCTATCATATGTCATATCTTATTTTACTAGCTTTCACCATAAATCCGTGACACCGTGTACTTATTGATCACAGGTACCAACAAATTCATTACTAAAATCGCGACCCCGATTCCTCCAGGTAAATCCATACTAATCCGCAAAGTTGCTGCTAGTACACCGCAGCCAAGCGCAAATATATACTTCCCTTTATCCGTCAACGGTGAAGTCGTATAATCCGTCACCATAAAGACCGCCGCAAAAATCAACGCTCCACTTAACAAATGAGCACTCGCAAAGGCAAAATTAAATGAACTATATAATAAAATTGCCCCATAAAATGAAGCCATTGTAATAACTGGCACCAACGGATTGATAATCTTTCGCGCAATCAAATAACTCGCTGATAAAAGCAAAGCAAACTTGCACGTCTCACCAATTGGGCCACCTAACCCAAACCCCATAAACAACTCAACGAAATCAGGTGTTGTTGGTGAAATTTCTCTTGCAAAGTTCCCTAAATCAACTAATGGTGTCGCGGTTGCCACAGCATCCGGTTGCGGTGTGACCCAATTCGTGATCCACGGTGAAAAGAATAATTTTAACAACACTCGAGCTGCTACAGCTGGATTCAACCAGTTTCGACCAATTCCACCTGTCAGTTGTTTTACTACAATGATCGCAATGAAATCACCAATAAGTAACGTCCATAAAGGTGCAGTAACAGGTAATGTCAACGCTAATAGCCAACCTGTGATCACGGCACTATAATCATTGATCGTTCCTTTCTTCCAAACGATTTTTTGAAAAATAAACTCAAGGCTGATACATGCAATGATGCTCACCAACACCATGACGAGCGACCACCAACCAAAAAAGTAAGTTGCGGCAACCGTTGGAAATACCAATGCAATCATCACTTGTTGCATGATCCACTGAGATGTCCATTTTTCTCTAATATGAGGCCCCATAAATGGCCCTGTACTTGTATATTCTGTGTTTATCATCAGCGACTCCCCAATACTCTCTGCTTTGCTGCTCGAATATCACCTAAAATATCGATTTTTGACGGACAAATATACGAACAGGCACCACAATCGATACAATTCAGTACGCCCAAGCGGTTCGTTTCCTCGATATCTCCTGCTCGATAAGCGTTACTGATCGAAATAGGCTGTAAATTAACGGGGCAAGCGTTGACACATTCTGAACAGCGAATACAATTTTGCTCTTCAGGTATTTTCGCTTCTTCTCGAGTCAATCCAAGGATCAAAGAAGTTGTTTTGGTTACTGGTTCATCTAGACTTTGGATCACTTTTCCCATCATTGGACCGCCATTGATCATTTTCATCGGGCTTTCAATAAAACCGCCACACGCTTCAATTACGTGCTCGATTGGCGTACCAATTCTGACACGTAGATTTTGAGGGTGCTTGATTGGGGTACCAGAAACCGTTACTACACGATCGATTAATGGGCGATTTTCTTTCAATGCATGAAACGTTGCTAACACCGTAGAAACATTCATGATCCCTGTATTTAAATCAATCGGTAATTTCCCAACTGGCAATTCTCTGCCCAAGACAGCTTTGATCACGATCTTTTCCCCTCCTTGAGGGTAATGATTCGGTAAAATAGCTAATTTGATGTGCTTGTCATCGATTTTTTCTTTTAGTTTTTGAATCGCCTCTTCTGATGAACGTTCGATTGCTATCACACATTGCTTGATGGAACAGCTTGTTTGAATGAGGCGGATTCCTTCGATAAACTCATTGAGTTCTTCGATAATGATTCGTCGATCAGCCGTGACAAAAGGTTCGCACTCCGCTGCATTTATGATTAAGGTTTCTATTTGTTGGTGTTCTTTTAAAAGAAATTTTACATCTGTCGGAAAACCAGCTCCGCCCATGCCAACGATTCCGTTATTTTTAATTGTTTCTACTATGTTTTCGCTAATTAAATGAGGTACTTCATATGTATCTTGAAAATCATTTTTGATGATCACAACGGATACTTCGCTATTTCCAATGGTTCTTTCTTCGATTTTTTCAACGGTTCCAGAAACTGAACTATGTATATTGGCTGAAATCAAGCCGTCTTTTTCTCCGATCAGTGTTCCAATTTTCACTTTTTGCCCAGTGGATACAACGATTTTTGCTGGTTTACCGATGTGCATATTCATTGGTAAAATAATCTGTTTAGGCGCACTTAGGACACTGATTGTTTCCAACTTGGTCAGCCATTTGTTTTTGGGAACCATAACACCGCCGAGTTTTTTTTTGATTCTTAAGATCATCTATTTTCCTACTTTCTACTCTACTTTTTTTGCCTACCTGTATATAAAAAAGTAATAGACTAATGCAATTGCGACTACAACTAATTGAAGTGTTAACCCCCAAAGTTCATATCTTTCTCTTCTCATCTTATCTCCTAACTATTTTTATGATTAAATTCAGTGTATCAAGTTGCTTTTCTTTTGATCTGCTATTTTTTTCCACTAAATGACGAAAATTGAACTTGCTATTGCTCAGACAAATCAATGATTTCTGTTTCTCTCAATAAATAAATAGAGTGAACCGTTTTCTTATTCTATTTATTATTCCATGTATTCGTTCACTTAAAATCAAAACCAATATTTTCCTGTTAACTTCCTATTTTGGCAACTTATAGACGAAAAAAAACAAACACTATTTTGATAAACAAAAATAATGTTTGTTTTTTTAATTGTCACTCCAGCTTATTTGCGTTTTGTTTCAAACAATGGACTAACTGGTTTATTTTCATGAATACGTTTGATGGCATCACCGATTAATTCGCCAACACTGATTTCATCTATTTTATCGATTTTACGATCATCAGATAGATAGATAGAATCTGTCACAACTAAACGTTTGATAGCAGAGTCTTCAATACGTTGTAATGCAGGTCCTGATAAAACTGGGTGTGTACATGACGCATAAACTTCTTTTGCACCCGCTTCTTGTAACGCATTAGCTGCTAATGAAATTGTTCCTGCTGTATCGATCATGTCATCGATCAAGACACAGATTTTGCCTTCTACGTGCCCAATAATATTCATCACTTCTGCAACATTTGCTTTTGGACGGCGTTTGTCGATGATTGCGATAGGTGATTTCAAGTATTCCGCAAGTTTACGGGCACGTGTCACACCACCATGGTCAGGAGAAACAACGACAACGTCATCGCCTTGAATGCCATGTTCCATAAAGTAATCTGCAATCAATGGAGCGCCCATCAAGTGATCGACTGGAATATCGAAGAATCCTTGAATTTGAACGGCATGTAGATCTAATGTCAACATTCTAGTTGCTCCTGCTTTTTCAAGCATATTTGCTACAAGTTTCGCTGTGATCGGTTCACGAGCACGGGCTTTACGGTCTTGACGTGCATAACCGTAATAAGGCATTACAACGTTGATTGTTTTTGCACTAGCACGTTTTAAGGCATCGATCATGATCAATAATTCCATCAAATTATCATTGACTGGACTGCTTGTTGATTGGATGACATAGACGTGAGAACCACGAATACTTTCTTCAATATTTACTTGAATTTCACCATCACTGAATTGAGTGACAGAAGATTTTCCTAATTCGACACCGACAGCTGCAGCGATTTTTTCTGCTAATGGACGATTCGAGTTAAGAGAAAAGATTTTCAATCTAGGATCAAAATAATGTTTTGACATGAGGACCTCCACTTTCTTGTACTGAACAATAGTTTCCTTATAAATAGTAGTCACTTTTTCAAAATAAATCAAGTGATTTTGGGGCATTCCTCCAAAATAATACAATTTTCTAATAAAAATGCACAACTCTGGACACGAAAAAAACGAGTAACATTAAAATATGGTGATTTTGTCATTTTCTTTTTAAAAAATAGCGTATTTTCTAATGACAAGGTTAAAAATATATATTACTATTTAGGAGGTTAATAAAAATGAAAGCGCATTATTATTCTTTTACGAACCGCTAAGGAACTAAAAAGTACGTATTATCTAGCTTCATGAGCGTCGGTCTCATGGAAAAGATAAAAACTGACTGAACAAAACACACTTCAATCAGTTTCCATTATTTTCCACCGATACTAAACAGCTCATTCAGCTTATAATTTGAGGAGGAATTTTGTGAAAAAGTCTGTTTTGAAAAAAGTACAACTTGGGTTACAAGTATTGATGGTTTCCACCTTATTAGCAAGCACTAGCGCCGCAACTGCATTCGCAATCGAGCAACAAACCTCAGAAACAACACAACCAGAATCTACTGTTTCAAGCGCAACACCGGATGAACAAAAGACCACTACTCCAATCAATAAAGAAGAAACTGCACAGCGACTTACCATTTTAGGAACCTCAGATGTCCACGGTCAGCTATGGAACTGGTCATATGAGGATGATAAACAAACTCCCGTTGGATTGTCTCAGGTCAGCTCTGTCGTGAATAACATTCGTGCAGAAAATCCTAATGGCACGATTCTAATCGATAATGGCGATATGAACCAAGGAACGATTTTAACGGATGACCTTTACAACAAAGCACCTTTGATCGAGAAACCAAATCCAATGATCAAAGCAATGAACTACATGAAATATGATGCCATGGTTTTGGGGAACCATGAATTCAATTTTGGCTTGGATTTAATCAAAAAACTTGATACTGAAGCCGCATTTCCAATCTTATCTGCAAACACTTATGTTAAAGACTCCGGAAGCCGCTTTGTTGGCGGAACCACAAAAAAAGCGATTGATCTAGATAACGATGGCGAGACTGATTTAACTGTCGGTATCATCGGTTTAACCACACCACAAATTCCTTTATGGGATGGTGCAAAAGTTGACAGTCTTTCCTTTATTCCTTTGAAAGAAGAAGCAGAAAAAGCCGTTGCAGAGCTAAAAGACGATGCGGATATCATTGTTGCTTCGATCCATGCGGGGCGTGAAAACTCTGATCCAGCTGCAAGTGCTGATCAAGTCATCACGAATGTCGCTGGTATCGATGCGTATATTTTAGGCCATGATCACCGTTCTTTCGCAGAAAAAATCCAAGGACCAAATGGGCTTGTTCCAGTAGCTGGACCTAAAGATACTGGAACAGAAATGATCAAAATCGACCTTGATCTCGAAAAAACTGGAGACAAATGGCACGTCAAAAACAGTGTTCCCGCCATCATAAGTACTAAAACTGTCCCAGCAGATGAAACATTAAAAGCTGAAACAAAAGAATACCATGATAAAACGAGAGAATTTATCTCAGAAAAAATTGGAACAGCGACTGGTGACTTTTTACCGCCTGAAGAAGTAAAAGGAATTCCTGAAGCGCAACTGCGTCCGACTGCGATGATTTCTCTGATCAACAATGTTCAACGAAAAGCAACAGGTGCACAGCTTGCGGCCTCTGCTCTCTTTAAAGCAGATAGTAAATTAAACGCAGGAGATATCTCATACTCAAACATCTTTGATATTTATAAATACCCTAATACACTAGTCAGTGTCAATATCACCGGGGAAAACCTTTTAACGTACATGGAAAATCAAGCGGATTATTACAACACACCTAGTCCAGATGACTTAACCATCAGCTTTAACGAAAAAATCCGTGTGTACAACTATGATATCTTTTCTGGGATTTCTTACAAAATCGATATCTCTAAACCACATGGGCAACGTATAATCAATCCAACGATCGACGGAAAACCAGTTGACCCAACTGCAAATTATAGCATTGCTATGAACAATTATCGTTATGAAGGATTATTAACACAAGGTCTCGTGACGGAAGAACCCATCAAATCCACTGATCCAGAAACACTTCGCGGTTTGATCGCTGATTATATCCGTGAAAAACAAACCATTGACCCAACAGTAGAAATTGAAAATAACTGGGAAGTGATTGGCTATCATTTCAATAAAAACTGGCGTGATCTCGCTGTTAAACTAGTGAATGATGGTACCTTACAAACACAACCTGCTGCAGATGGTCGGACACCTAACGTCAAACCAATCACGAAACAAGATGTTCTCGATGCTCGCTTCTCACCAGAATCCATTACGATCATGCATACAAACGATGTTCACGGCCGCTTAGAAGGCAACGGCAAGGATGTTTTAGGCATGGCTCGATTAAAAACGTACAAAGATTTAGTACAACCTGACCTTTTGATTGATGCAGGAGATGTTTTCCAAGGTTTGCCGATTTCCAATTTCTCTAAAGGAATGGATATGGCAGCTGTCATGAATGAAGTGGGCTACGATGCGATGGCTGTTGGCAACCATGAATTTGACTTTGGATTTGATACGGCCATGGAATATAAGAACAAACTAAACTTTCCAATCTTATCCAACAACACATTTAAAGATGGAAAATTGGTCTTTGAACCTTACACAATCGTTGAAAAAACTGGGAAGAAATACGCAATTATTGGGGTAACGACACCAGAAACAGCAACTAAAACTCACCCAAACAATGTAAAAGGTGTGACGTTTGCCGATCCAATCGCTGAAACGAAAAAAGCAATCAACACAATCAAAGATTCTGGTGAAGCGGTTACTGCTTATGTTGTAACAGGTCATTTAGGCATCGACGAAACCACACCACATGAATGGCGTGGCGATACATTGGCTGAAACATTAAGTAAAGAATATCCTGATTTGAATATCACTGTTCTAGATGGCCATTCACATACAGCTGTAGATGGCGGCAAACAGTTTGGAAACGTCATGTATACCCAAACAGGGAATTACTTGAATAATGTCGGTTTAGTAGATGTTGACTTAACAGACCTTAGCAAAAAAACAGCTTCCTTAACACCAGCAGAATCTTTAGCTAGCTTAGAGGAAAATCCTGCAGTCAAAGCATTAGTTGATCAAGCTAAAGCTAATTTTGAAGAGTGGGGATCAGAGGTTGTGATTGAAAACAATCCTTATCAATTCAATGGAGAACGCGATAATGTACGAACGAGAGAAACCAATTTAGGGAATTTGATTGGAGATGCCATGTGGACTTATGGACAACACGGCTTTAAAAACCAAACTGATTTCGCTGTTACAAATGGTGGGGGTATCCGAGCAAATATTGAACCTGGCAAAGTAACGTTAGGTGATGTTATTGCCGTCATGCCATTCGGAAATAGTATCTCTCAAATCAGTGTTACAGGTAGCCAAGTCAAGGATATGTTTGAATTATCCCTTCGCTCTATGGCTCAAAAAGACGAAAATGGCAAGATCATATTAGATGACTTTAATCAGCCTAAACTTGGTGCAAATGGCGGTTTCCTTCATGTTTCCAGCACGATTCGTGTACACTATGATTCAACTAAAAAAGGGTCTTTACTGCCAGCAGACGAAGGCAATGGGACAGATAAAACCATCGTTGGAGAACGAGTACTGCAAATTGAAGTTCAAGACCGCACAACTGGAAAATTCGCGCCAATCGATGAAAAAGCAACCTATTATATGGCGACAAACGACTTCTTGGCAGCTGGCGGCGATGGCTACGATATGCTAGGCGGCGAGCGTGAAGAAGGCCCTTCTTTAGACACAGTCTTGATCAATCATCTAAAACAAGGTACAAACCTTCGCTTATATGATGCTGCTACAAATATTGACTTATCACAATACAAAGAAGCCTTTCCAGGCGAACGGATCGTTTCCATTTCAGAAGCTGAGTTCAATAAGAAAAACAAACCCGAACCTGTACCAAATCCTGATCCAAAAGATCCAGATAAAACAAAACCGAATGAGTTAAAACCAGCAAAACCTAGTGATAAAACAGTGAATTACCCGAAAATGGGTGAAAAAATTGTTACCTACGGTGGTTTAGGTATCCTTATCATTGGTCTTTCTGGTTACAGTTTCTATGAATATAATCGTAAACGGAAAATAGGATAACTAAAAAAAGAGCGTGGGACAAAACTTAAAAAAAGTTTTGTTTCGCGCTCTAAATCCGAATAAACGGCGAGAAAAAAGCAGCTCCTTCGGAAATAAGCTGAAATTCACAAAAATTTGAAAAGCAATTTCCGTGAATTCCCTCTTATTTCTCGGAGCTAAACGCTTTTGTCTCGGCCTCTTTTTTCTTATTTCTCGTTATTCATATAAGGCATGTTTTTCCCATAGCCTTCTTTATTCACTTGTCTTGCACGAGCAATCGCTAAGTCAAACTCTGCTACATCATCTGTAATGGTTGAACCTGCTGCGATAACTGAATTCGCGGCAACATTCACAGGGGCGATCAAGTTTGTCGCTGATCCAATAAACGCGTGATCGCCAATGCTCGTCCGATGTTTGTCTTTACCATCATAGTTCACAAAAACTACACCGCAGCCAACATTGATATTTTTACCTAAGTCAGCGTCCCCAACATAAGTCAGATGACCAACTTTAGTATCTTCTGCCACCGTTGCATTTTTGATTTCCACAAAGTTACCAACGTGAACACGTTCGCCGATTTCAGCTTTTGGACGAATATGAGCAAATGGGCCTACGTCTGCATCTTTGCGAATAATACTTTCTTCGACAACAGATTGGGTGATTTTCACATTATCTTCAATTACACTATCAACGATTTCAGAATGGGCACCGATGAAACAATCAGCCCCGATGACTGTTTTCCCTTTTAAATGAACACCGGCTTCAATCACTGTATCTGAACCAATCACAACGCCTTCGTCAATATACGTTGAATCAGAATCAACGAATGAGACACCATTTTTCATATGCATCGTATTTAAACGACGGTGCATGATTTTATTCGCCTCAGCTAAGGCCACACGATCATTGATTCCCATCGCTTCTTCAAAGTCAGCCATTTGATAGGCCGCGACAGTTTTACCTTCTTTTTTAAGGATCTCAATAATATCTGTTAAATAATATTCGCCTTGGGCATTGTTGGTATTGATTTTAGATAAAGCATTGAATAACGCCTCGTTATCAAAACAAAATGTCCCAGTATTGATTTCTTGAACACGAGCTTCTTGTTCAGATGCATCTTTTTGCTCCACGATTTTTTCAACGATGCCCACATGATCACGAATGATACGACCGTATCCAGTTGGATCTTCCGCATGCGCTGTTAAAATCGTCGCACTGGCGTTTTTACCTTGGTGGTAATCAAAAAGGTTCGCTAATGTTTCAGAAGTCAAAAGCGGTGTATCTCCTGTGATAACAAGAGTCGTTCCTTTTTTGCCTGCCAAATGCGATTCTGCTTGCAACACAGCGTGTCCTGTTCCTAATTGTTCTGCTTGTAAAGCATATTGGCTACGCTCACCTAAATGGCTTTTGATTGCTTCTGCACCATGACCTACGACCGTGACAACTTCACTTGGATTCGTTTTTTCCACTTGATCCATGATGTGCTCTACCATTGGTTTTCCAGCGACAGGGTGCAACACTTTATAAAGTTTTGATTTCATACGTGTTCCTTTACCGGCAGCGAGGATGATGACATATCTGTTTTCCAATTGCTTCACTCCTAAGATTTGTTTTATTTTCAATAGTTTATTTCGAATTAAAATAGCGCCATGTTTTAGTTTAGCTTACTCTTTATGGTTTTTCAACTGAACCAATTGCTTTTTTGCTATACCAATTTATAAATTTGAGGATTTGCGTTATAATAAAGGAAAATTATGTTAGCGGGGTGATAATATGATACCAATTCAAAAACACGTATCTCGATCAAAAGCCCATTCAGGTTTGACATAATAAAGTGCTTTGGTTGTTGAAGGATTGCCTTTACGCAAAGTACTTTATCACTTGAATGATAGAGAGGAAATCCATTATGAATAAACAAATACAACCATATCAATTTAATTTTATTAGAAAGCAAGCCAATATTTTGCTACAAGCTCATTTATCTGTAAATGATAAAAATACAATCAAAACACTGCAAGCGATCGTTCTTGAGAAAATCAATGAACAGTTTGGCGCAGATAAAGATCAGTTACAGCCTTTATTAGAAGGATTTTTAGAAGCTGCGACTTCTAAGCCTAGACTGGAACACTATTTGGAAGGGTTAAAAGAAGCGGTTATTCCGTTTGATCCGCCTTCAAAACAACGGCTGACAAAGCTCTTTAAAAAGACCAAGAAATTGAAAATTCCAGAATGGGAAACAATGGATTTGAGAGATTATACCTTTTACAGTTGGAATGATAGTGGAAAACAACAAAAATTTATTATCGCTTCAATCGATGGGCAACTAGTCGGCGTTTCCGGAACGATTGCTCCTACGACTCAAAAAGGCATCTGCCCTATTTGTCATGAAACGTCAGAAGTTGCGATGTTTCTGTCTAAGGTGAAAGAATCTGGTGATGGTATGTACACAAAGCGTGGGAATTATATTTGCTATGATAGTGAGAAATGTAACCATAATATTGAGCGTAGAGAAGAGTTAGAAGCGTTCGTTCAGAATGTGAAGTTTATGAAATAAAAAAATGCAGATAAACATAGTTTTATTGAAAGATGAAGCAAGCACCTATTTATACTTAAGTACTTTTGTTTTAATATACTTTTCATGTACAATAATAATGAAAAGAGAAATATATCTTAGTGTATCTCTCGTGTAGAACCGTTTAAGAGGGTAGCGATTTTAATTACAAATTAGTAACCGTTATTTCGCCAAAGATATGAGCGGTTACTTTTGTTGTCGTTTGTAAGCTATCTATAATCAAACTAATCAAAGCAATGATAAAAATACTAAAATTTATAATCAATTGAATTGTGTCTAATGCTGATAAGAGGCTTTCTCCTTTACTAATTTATTAGTACCACTTGATTCAATACATTTTTCTTCATGAATTACATACTACCTTCTCCTTCGGTTACTAAACATTTTTGACAACTGTACCATTTTGTTTTTAAATCGGTATACTACTCCACGTATATTCATCACTATATTGAACTAACACGAGCTCATGTATATCTTTTGTAGTTATATTAGGCACTTTTTACAAATTAAGTATTTCTTTGAAATCTGTTAAATTTAGTTTGTCCAGTAGTTGACTATATATGAAATCACATTTCCATCAATGCCTTCTGCTTCAATTCTTATTGAGGTTCGTTCATTATCTTTATCATATCTGATAACCACTTCAGTATTTTCTTCAGAGTTTCCCTGACCACTTAAAATGTATTTTTCTTTCTTTAAATTAGACGTACAATTACATGTGGCAACTGACAGAAATGTGATAACTGCTCTCATGTACGAAATTTTTATGTTGATTACTGCACCACTTTTTGTGGCTCTGGTAACAAAACTAGTCGATCATTGGTTATCTGATCAGGTTGGTAATTAAAGCGGTTGCCTACTAAACGTACTAGCCGTCCATCCAGTGTACAAGAAAGATCCTACCTCGCTATAGGAGACTTGCATGTGCTAATTTTCAGGTATTAAATTGGCACAATTTTGATCATTGAAAATAATTGACCCTTCCGTTGATGTCAGTAAAGAAACCAACAATTTAAGAAAGGCACTTTCTCCACTCCAGATGGTCCAGTGATTGTTGTATATCTGCTTTTTTCAAATGATGTAGTGATATCGTTTAGAATTAATTGTTCTTCCTGTTGAAAAGATAGATTTCAGTTTTTAACAAGATTGATCATTCCTTTTGATTGTTATTAAGAACCTATTCCCATTATTTAATTATTTTTTCTTCCTTATTATCTTGTTAGTCAGTCAACGCTTCTCATAAGACTATTTTGCGCGCCTTGAATTAAGTTGTTAATCAAATAAATTCATTTTTTTTGCAATTCTTTACCGAAATAAGCAGATACTCCCATCCTTCTTATATACCTCCTAGACAAATTTAATTTCTGCTGAAAACAAGAACAGAGTATAAAAATGTTACGTATATAAAAAATCGCACAAAAAAATCTATACGCATCTTGACTAAATCTATCAAGATGCGTATAGAGATCTATATTATTCAAAATATGCCCACGTAGCTTCCGTTTCTTTCGAAAACAAAATAGTGGTTTGTTCTGATTCTAAGAATACCCTAAAACTAAAAACACGTTCTCCTTCGTTTAAATACAGTTCTATAAAACTATTATCAACAAACACATCCACTGTGATGTTATTTGCTAATTCAGCAATTTCACATGTTCGTTTCATACCATATTCGGTATCAATTTTTTTAGCTAAATGGCTACGATCAATCGTTACTGTTTCTTTTTTTTCATCTAAATTCAATTGCCAAAAATCATCTTTTGTACCAAAGTAAATAGTCGAATCTTGTTCTTTGTTCAATTCAAATTGAAGATGATAATACGGGGATTCTAAATTAAGTAGTTCAGTGACCATTGTTTGTTTATTGGTAAACTGTTTTTGTAATTCTTGTGACGGAAAACGCCTAAATTTTCCATTTATTAATTTCATCTCTTGTGCAGTTGTCAATCCATGTTTCCAACCCTCAGTATCAATTGGATACACTTGCTCACCACAACCAAACCAGCCAAAAGTTAACGGCAACTGATTCTTTCCATAAAATGATTGTGGGGCATAATAATCAAAACCAGCATCCAACTCATCCACGTGCTCTAATTCAAACGTTCTTTTTTCAACATCCAATTGTCCTACTAAATAAATTGAGGAAAAACGATTTTGGTAACGATACGTTTCTTTCTCATAGCCCATCGGTGATAAAAATAAAACATCTTTTCCATCAATCGTTACAAGGCTCGGACATTCTAACATATAACCTTTATCGATCGGTAAATCAATCGTTCCTTGATACGTCCAATCCAATAAATTAGTACTCTTATACAAAAGCAATTCACCAATGTCGCCAAAACCCGTTTGTTCTCCCTCCACAAAACGACCTCCACCAAGTAACATATAAAAAGAACCGTTACGCTCAAAAACAAAAGGATCTCTTAATTCTTGACTAAATCCTTTCGGTGCACCATCAATGATTGGATTCTTCGGATATTTAGTAATAGTTCCTTTTTTATCCATGATCGCCAAAGCTTGCTTCGCTAACTTCCCTGTATCTGTTTTATAGTTCGCTGTATAAAACAAATAGAGTTCGTCATTGTATTCAAATGCATTACCAGAATAAGCACCATTTTTTTCATATTCTTCATCAGGAATAAGAGCAAAACCTTCATCTTTGAATTTAACCAAGTCTTCAGAAGTAGCATGGCCCCAATGTTTCATTCCATGAAAAGAATCAAATGGAAACCATTGATAAAATACTTGATACTTGCCATTAAAATAGCTCAAACCATTTGGATCATTCATCAAGCCTGTCTTGGGGTATAAATGATACTTTGGGAGATAGGCGCTCTCGTTTATTTTTTCTTCTAATTGACTTAAATATTCTTGCCATTCCGTCGTATAAAATGTATATTTTTCAATTTTTTTACTCATCAATTGCTCTCAGACGTCCCTTCTTTTTATAAGGTACTACCTTTCCCTATTTCTGCTCCTTTTACCCCTTTAACTCGATTCCAAACAATCAAAATAATAATCGGTAAAATAAATGCCATTAAATTTCCGATGATATAAAAGATCAATCTAGGTGGGTATACGATCGTCAAACCTGGTAGACCTGTTAAAGCAAAACTTGTTGCTTTGACATCAAATATTTTCATAAAAGCACCACCGATCCCTGCTGAAAATGAAGCAGCAAGAAATGGAATGATCGAGTCACGTAAATTGACTGCAAAAATTGCTGGTTCTGAAATACCAAATAATGTTGGAACAAAGCTAGACATTGCTGTTTCACGACGCTTAGAATTTTTCTTTGCAAGGAAAAACATGCCCAATGCTGCTCCACCTTGTGCGATGATTGAAACGGACCATAATGGTTGAATGTAGTTGAATCCTGTGGCCACAACTAATTGCGCTTCAATGGCCTGGATCGCGTGTTGCGTGCCCGTTACAACAAGTGGCTGAAGCAATGCTGCAAAAACAAAGGCACCCACAAATCCTGTTTTGTTATATAGAATATCAATGATCCATCCTAATCCCGTGCCGATTGCATTACCGATTGGACCAAATACTAAGAATAAAGCAAGAGCAGAGAATAAAATCGTAACTGTCGGTACCAAAATAAAACTCAACGCTTGTGGTGTTTTTTTCTTCGCAAATGCTTCTGTTTTTGATAAGAACCATGCCGTTAAAATTGCTGGAAACACGCCGCCTTGGAACCCAACTTGTGGGATGGATAATCCAAATACATGCCAAGAGGATAGGGTATCATAATTGCCCAAGACAAAGTCATTACGATTCATCAAATCTGGTGTAATCATCACAAAACCTAACACTAAACCCAAGATCGGATTTCCACCAAATCGTTTGGTTGCTGAATACATGACTAAGACAGGAAGATAAGCAAATGTTGTCGCAATAACGCCTAGAAAACTAGCTAAATCTTGCGCCCAAAGCCATTCCTCCGCCATTGATCCGCCTAAAAAGCCAAATTGTGTCGTTAATAGTGACTTCAATCCTAAAATCATCGCCGCCCCAACAAAAGCTGGAATGATTGGAATGAATATATCAGAGAATACTTTAAATGCTTGTTGTAATTTATTCTGTTGCTTCGTTCCAGAGGCTTTTACATCTTGCAATGAAGCTTCCTTTATCCCTGAAACTTCTTGAAATGCAGCAAAAACCTTTTCTACTGTTCCTGTACCAAAAATAATTTGTAATTGTCCACTATTAAAAAATACTCCTTTAACGCCTTCGATATTTTCTAATGTTTCTTTATTATAATTATTACTATCATTCAATACTAAGCGTAAACGCGTAACGCAATGAGCAGCATTCGCTATATTTTCTTTTCCCCCGACACCTTCTAATACTTCTTCAGCAATTTTTTTATAATCCAAACTATTCATCTCCTTGATTGTTTTAGAAAAAACCATTTTTGGAACGTTCCATATATAATTATTATAATACTTGGAACGTTCCAAAAAAGCAAGGGCTTTCAAACAAAAAAATTGGATTTATTTTTCATCCAATTTTCTAGTCGTCTTAAATTCTGTAAACTTCACTGGTAATATATGTTTCTTTTGTATAGCTAAGCTATCATCAAATTCCACTAACTCTTTCACACTTAAACGAGCAATCTCACGCACATCCTGAGACATTGTTGAAATAGTCAATGACTGATTAGAAAAGCTTCTAGCACCATCGAAACCAACTAATTGTACATCTTCTGGAATCGACCACGGTAAATGTGCAAATGTATTAAAAACAAATTCTGCATATCGATCTGTTACAGTAAAAATCCCATCAAAAGGACAATTCTCTGAAAATTTTTCAGTTAGAAATAGATCTAGTCTTTTGGGAAAATCAATTGAGTTTCCTTTATCTAAATAAACTTCATATTCCAATTCATTATGAGTACAATAATCAATAAAACCATTCATTCGTTCAAAAATACCTAAATTATTGGGTAACTCTCTTAAAATTAACAGCAGTCGTTTTGATCCTCGTTTATGCAATTCTTCTGCTGCTTGTCTAGCCCCACCAAAATTGTCACTTGTTATAAATGGAATAGCACTATTAAAATAACGCTCAATTGAAACAATCGGTATGTTTGAAATAAGATAGGGTTCTATATCACTGTAGGAAATAGTCAAAATTCCTTTGACTTTCTGTTCTTGCGCCATTTTTATATAGTCTAACTCTAAATTATAATCATTTTGAGAATTACATAATAACATTTTAAAATTTTGAATTTGCAATTCTAACTGGATATAATAGGCCAATTCAGAAAAAAATGGCGTCCATATCGTTGGTAATATAAATACAATGATGTCACTTTCTTGTTTTTTTAATGATCTAGCCGCTTGATTTGGTATATAATTCAACTCTTCAATTGCTTTTTCTACTCTAGCAGCTAATTCTGGCTTGATTTTTACGTGATTGACATAATTGGATACAGTCCCTCTAGAGACGTTTGCTTTTTTTGCAACATCATTCATATTGACCATTTACCTTCACCTCACTAGATAGTATATCATAATAAAAAATGTGGCATAATTATTTTAAGCTGCTATTCATATTCATTTGTTTAGTTTTTTTGGTATTTTACTGAAGCTTGCCAGGTAATAGTGAAAATTGGAACTTGTTTAAACTTTAGAAGCTGTCGTTATGAAATACTTGCTTATTCAGGCAATTAAAAAAGGCGTATTTATCTAATTTAATAGACTATTGCGGAAGTTTACTTATTTGATATCTTTTAGGATATGTTTCTTGAAAACCAATAGGATAGCTAATTTCTATCTAACCAAAAGCTGAGTTAAACAAACCAATTATACTTGGCGCATTGCAATGAATCTAAAAAATGATTGTCCGTATCCGCTCGCTTTACACTCAGGTCAAGGTTGGGTGTATCAGATAAAAACTTATGTCATAAACTGAAGAAACAGAACATTTTTCAAAGTCTGTCTCGAAAGGACAACAGTCTAGATAATTCAATCATGGAGAACTTCTTTAGTCTTCTAAAACAAGAAATTTATCACGGGAAAACCTATTCTAGTTTTGAAGAACTAAAAACGGGAATGGACACTTATATCTATTATTACCACAATGAACGAATGAAACAGAAATCAGACTGGAAAAGCCTGTATAGTTTCGAATAACCGAAAATAAAGCAGTTTAATAACAAAAAAACGGAGTAGATTTCTCTACTCCGAAAAAGGTCTAACTTTTTATGGTCACTATACATGCCAGTAACTCTTTATTATTCAAAGGAATTAAAATATTCTCCAGCCTTTTCTAATTCTTTATCATCATACTTTTCATATTTCTTCGCTTCGTGAAGAATCTTTTTGATTTCATGAATTGCTTTTTTCTCTGCAAACCATTTTTTCATTTCATGTTTTTTGTCCACGTCTTCATCTAATGTGTCGATTTTTTCAAGATCAGTATCAAGCTTTTCTACAGTCACCACAATTTTTTCAAGAACTTTATCTTCTTTTTTTTCGTAATCTGTCATATTAAACTACCTACCTTTCTTTAATTAAGTCAATATTATCACATTTCTAGATTTTATGTTAGTAATTAATATCAGTACATTGTATCAAATGGATCACTCTCATAAGGGGAAACTAGACCAATTACTGTTAACAATGGTGAATGCTTTTCACCCATGTATGGCAAGCCTGCTGTTGTAGAAGCTGAACTAATTAGGTTTGTTTTACCTATTGGTTATATATATATGTTCCAGATGAATTAGTCGTATTTGTGTTCCCTGTAGAATTAGAACTATAGTTCCTTTAGTTTTAATAGTTAAAACAATCGTTTTTTCTGCTAAATAACGTTTTTAACTAGTACGTGTTGTTGCTTCTAGACAATATCTAATTTGATGAACACCTGGTTCAGCTAAAGTACTGCTTAATTGGTATACTTGAATAGGATCTCCGATAACTTCGAAGCCAGCTTTTAACCCATCAGCATTTTCAAATGTTGCCCAGTTTAAAATATCTTCTTCGGTTAATTTGTCACCAACGTACATTGTTTTATATGAAACATTAATAGTCGGTTTAAGTTCTTCTGAAGAACTAAAGCTTGTTGACTCTGTACTTGAAGACTCGTTTCCGCCTAAGGACGAAGATTTTACAAGTTCTAGTGCACTATTGATAGCATCAATGTGTCCCAGTAAAGTAGTCTCTGAAATATTGGAACTGGTATAATAAACTGGACAGAGAGAAAAGAGAAAGCGAGGAAAATTCCTATGTCCAGACGTTCATTTGATAAAGCATTCAAAACAGCTGCAGTAAAATTAATTATTGAAGAAAGTTTTTCAGTTAATGAAGTGAGTGTTCAATTAGGTCTCCACGCCAATAGTTTGTACCGTTGGGTTCAAGAATACGAAAAATATGGAGATAGTGTGTTTCCCGGGAAAGGAAGCGCGCTTTTTGATGCTCAGTATGAAATAAAAAAGCTGGAACAAGAAAATCGTTATTTAGGGGAGGAGCTTGAACTGTTAAAAAAGTTCAGGGTATTCTTGAAGCCAAGCAAGAAATACGATTTCAATTCTTGAAAGACAATAAAGAGACAGTAAACATTCAACGGGCTTGTCAAACACTCAATGTTTCAAAATCTGGTTTTTATGAATTTCTCAAAAGAAAACCCTCAAAAAGAAAACGGGAAAATCAACTGCTTAAAGAAGAGATTGGTGTTATTTTTCATGAACATCATGGACGATATGGAACCATTCGAATCGTTAAAGTCTTAAAAGAAAGAGGGCTAATTGTTTACAGAAAATGCGTGGGAAAACTTCTCCATGAAATGGGTTATATGCGAAAGGCAGGACATATAAGTGGCTGCAATCATATTTTTACCATATGTGATTGTAAAACCTTTTAAAATTAAATTCTTAATCTATAAAATTAATCATGGACTTTTCGCTCACTTCTAACTAATTTAATTAAATAATAAGTTCGTAAATACTATTAAATTAATAAGATAAGTAAACTTAAAGATTCAATGATATTTATGTTTTGATATTTTAATTTGTACTCAAAACAGAGGACGAGAATGCAAGGAAGGACTAAGGTATCAGCTAATATGTTTTGATGTTCGTCGAATTTCTTTTTTTAGGTGCGATTTCTTTCAATATTCTTATTCCTTCTTAAAGATATCCGTTACAGATTCTGGTTGATAAAATCCATATGAACGAACATAAGCTACTTTTTTATGAAAAAACATTACTAATAAATAGTAGTCCGAAACCGACTAACATAATAACAGTTCCCCAAAGAATTTGAGAGAACATGCTTCTATCCCCAAAATATGCTCGAAGTAAAATAAATTTTTTTCCAAAGATAAAAATAAACAATCCTATTATAAAGAGAATTACACCCGCTATAACAAGAGGGTTTGTTGTATATCCATTGTTCATATTAATTCACCACCCTTTAAAATTGAAGTATTTCATTTTTTTATTTTATACAAAGCTAAAAAGTATCATCTGATCAAAACCTGTCGGTTACCAGAATTTTTGGTCCACCAAATTGTTTCGTTCATTGTCTTAATAAAGTATACATTGATTGAGTATTACTCTTTTTGTAATGCTAAACCGTCTACATCAATGGTACGATACAGATAATGTTGTTTCTCGATTCGTTTAATATAGGATTTATTCACTGTCCATAATAATCCTATTTTTTTGAATTCTTTTCTTTAAAATACTCTATTTTCATTGCTCCAAGCTATCTTTCTCAATATTTTGTACTAAAACAAACTTATTAGAAAATTTTTGCAATAACACTAGACCATTGTGCTTTTAATTTTTATTTTTCTATTTCTGCTTTCACGTCACTTGGAACTTCATTTTCTGTGATTTGGGTAGGAGCATTCACCCTTTTTTTACTTATTTCTGCTTTTATATACGTTCCAGGTTCAAATGATTTAGGGTCTTTACCCGCTATCTCAAAATCCAATTTTTGTTTATCACCGTTTGCTTTTACAAAAGTAACCGTATAATTATAAGAATAGCTATCTCCTATTTCAGTTCCTTTATCATCTTTTGTTGGCTCCTTAACAGGAATTTCTAATGGTGTGATAGCGTAGGCTGTAGAAGTCTTATATGTGTCATTATAATAGTTAAAACCAAAATAAGACACTATACCTAGTAGAATAATGCTTATTAATCCTAAAATTTTACTCATAAATTTCACCTTCCTATATTTTTTATTTACTCTAACATTTATTAATACCTTATTGCCATTTAAATATCTAACATTATTGTCACTTATTTGTGACAATGGTCCAGTGATTCATTTAACTACAAAAAATTGTTATATAATGGTGTTGGCTAAAAACCTAAATAGAATTCTCAATATCTTTTCTTTCATTTTTACTATTTTAATAAGTTGTTGAAGAAATTGTATCTTTAGTTCCTTTATTTTTAATAGTTAAAGTAATCGCTTTTTCAGCTTGGAGTATTACTATCGCCTATAATAAAAACACTTTTTTACTTGGATAACATTATTGATTATAAAGAATCTCCGTTTTTCCAATTATTTTATGCATATAATTTAGTAGAAATCACATTCAATCTCCAACGCAAGCAAAATCCAAAGAATTCTCCTTCATTTGTCAAACTTGTCCATTTTTCCGGCCAAAATTTGACTCTTTAAATTGTTCGAAAAAATTCTATTGACTATTCCAATCCCTTTACGTTAGAATAAATTTACAACATAAAATAAAAAAGGCGCCCTGTCAGAAGACGGACATCTTCTAAACAGAGCCCTGTATTATCAGCCAAAACTAATAATACAAGTTGCCTCGCCAATAATCTCTTATTGACTAACCTTATTGTACTAAAAGTAAGAACGGATTTCCAATCTTTTTTGCTTACTTCATAACGTTAGTGAATGGTTATTTAACGATCGCTTCATGGTATTAGTAGCTGACTAATATCATTTTTTTGTGTTTAATATCAGGTAATTAGAGCGAAAAACAAAATAAAAAGGCACTCTGCAAAAGGACGGACATCCTCTTACAGAGCCTCATATTATCAGCCAAAACTAATAATATAAGTTGCCCAAGTCAATATTTTCATATCGACTCTTCCATTTTACTCAATTTTTGTAAGAAATACTAGTACTTTTTACAGATTTGAGTAGGTTGAAGCAGTTGGTGGTTATTTGTTGCACTTTTGCACGGTATTAGTTGGTAGCTAATGCCGTATTTTTTTCGCTCTTTTTATAAATAGCAAGCACCGCTCTCTCCTTTTTCAATACGATATTTTCGTATTGGCATTCTACCAATTGGTGCTTGCGAGCGGATATTTCTAAAATCGATCACTACCATGCTTTTCACCATTCGATCTAAAAAGGCAGCCAAGTCAATGCGTACAATTAAGTAAGAATCAGAAAATAAGATTTATTCATTTACCCGATTGAATGGTGCAATGTAACGATTGATTTTTAGTCTATCCGTAGTCTTAACGATCTGCCTGGCGGATGATGGGTCGTTAAGTAAAAAATCCGCAGGCCTGCAGAACCTGCGAATTTCAAATAGCTGTTTATCGTTCAGAAACATCCAACCATTTTTCTACTATCACATGATAAACAGCTGTTTGTTTTTTACTTGTTTATAAAATAAATAACGTTTTAGTCCCTGTGATATATAAGCACTAAAATTGTTACTTTATTCCCCGTTTCAAGTTTTTGATTAACCCTCTTGTACTCTTACTAAATTTTGTTATTCTTTCTGTCTTCTTCTGAAGTAATATCCACATACTAGAAGAATAAGAGCAACGCCAATGAGCCTTATTGCATTCTTCTGAGCTTCTCCTGTTTTCGGATAAGTACTACGTTCTTTTTTAGTTTGATCTGTTATTCCATAGCTTTTAACTGAAGAGTTTGTCGCACCTTGAACAGCTGACGGATTCGCTGATGATGTTCCCGTTTGTTGTACTTGCTCCGAACTGTTACTTCCATCAGATTGCTTCGTACTACCCGATGTCTCTGTCGACGACTTATCTGATTGAGTATTCTCTGTAGAATCGGTCGGTTTTTCTGGTTTTGGTAATGATATAACTGCTTTGACAATCTCGCTCTCATTCCCAGCAGCATCGTAGCTTTGAGCCCAGATTTCGGTTGCTTTTGCTTGCTCAAATGGCACTGTATACGGTTGATAACTGACGCCCTTATCCAGACTATAACGAAGATGGGTATAACGATTTTGTTCTTCTGTTAATTCTTTGTCATACGTAATTACAACTTGTACAGGAAGTGTCGCGTTCTGGCTCCGCGTTTTAGCATTAATGGTTATAATCGGTTTCGCCGCAATGTTACTTTGAATATTATTCACTTCATAAGTTGTTATGTCGGACTTGTTGCCATACTGGTCTACTGCATAAAAGTATACTTTTTGATTTGTTACAACAGCTATTTCATCTGTATAACGGTCATAACGTTCAGTATCAAAACTATAATAGATTGTGGTCTTCGGTTCGGCAGTAGCTTTTAGTTTAACGGCTTGATTTGTTACGGTTTTATTATTTGCCGTGACAATGGGTACTTTTGGTGCTTGATTGCTATAAAAGACTGAAACAGCTTTACTTGTTGTATTTCCAATACTATCTGTTAATCCAACTTGTAGATGATTCTCTCCTTCGATTACAGGAACTTCATAATCAAATGCAGCTGCTGGTTTGCCCTCAAAAAATTTCTCATCAAACGTATCATAATTGACATCCGAATAAATGTTTTCGTTATTTACAAAGAGTTTGTACCCTGAAAAATTATCTGAAATTGAGCCTTTTAAATGAAACGGATTTACATTCGTATAGACTGAATAATTTCCTTTTTCATCTATTGTCAAGTTATCCATTTGCAAGGTCGGCAAAACAGTATCAACGACTACATAGTATCCTTCATTGACAAAAGGATTTCCATTATTTTTTTGGTCCGATTGGATATAAAATGCTAGGCTTTGTTTTCCTTGTTTTAGCTTAATAGGGAAACTAAAGGTCAATGTATCGGGATCATAAGAAACCTCTTGTTTGTTGATTGTAAAATGATCGACCTTTTCACGCAAACGTCCTTTGATTGTATAAGTTTCTGCCGCTGAATCATAATCAGAGTTGCCCACACCAACGATAGTGATATTACTTACATTAATATTTTCTAATACAAGAATCTCTCTTTGCTGGTAGCTTGAGGTTGTAATAATTCGTTTTTCTACGGTTTGATTCCCGTGCTCATCTGTCGCATAAATCGAAATTAAATTTTGACCATGAACCAATTCTATATCTGTTTTAAAGTGACCATCTGCTTGAATTAGAGATGTCAAATCAACTTTTTGACTGCTACTTGTCTGCTCTATTTCTAGTTTTTTCGTTGTTTTGCCTGTTGTTCCATTCAAGGTATATGTCGATTGATTCGTTATACTATTTTCTTCTACGGGATCCGTAATGGATAACTCAGGCAATTTGCTATATACAGTGATCGGAACTTCTTTAATAATAGTTTGATCCTCACTATCCGTAGAAAAGACAATCGTTTTAGTGTCATTTGTCACAGGAACAGCCACTTCAAATAACTGTTCATTTTTTGTCGCTTTAACTCCGTTAACGAATAATTCCTGAGGATATGAACCATTGATCAACAATGTTTGATTCGTGATTGAAAAATTAGCGGTATTGCTTGTAATCACTTGATCTTCAACTAGATTGAAAAGGACTAACCCAGCCTTTGTCCCTTGTTGTATCAACTGATTTCGATAAGCATAATTTCCTGCATAATCCGTAATCAGCAGTTCTACTTGATTCTGACCTTCGCTCGGTTGCTGAGATGCGACGAGCGGAATCGAAACAGGTCCTGATGTTTGATTGCTAAGATCATACGTTTCGATTCTTCCGTTAACAGAAACAGTGACTG
This sequence comes from Enterococcus rotai, assembly GCF_001465345.1. Lineage (NCBI taxonomy): Bacteria > Bacillati > Bacillota > Bacilli > Lactobacillales > Enterococcaceae > Enterococcus > Enterococcus rotai. The sequence goes on from NZ_CP013655.1 coordinate 999,094, forward strand.
CTCTTAAATCTACACCACTTAATTCATCAGTCAGATTTACATTTAATTTTGCTGTTGGATTAGCATTATCGAAGCCTATTTGCTCAATCGTTGGTTCGACAGTATCGACTTTTATTGGCAGATACATTTCTTGAGGTTTCGCATCAGCAATATCGGCCTTAGCGACTACTTTCATTTGATATTGTCCATCTGGTACGACTTCATTTTTTCCAGTTTTCAAATTAAATGTGGTGCCATCCCAATTAGCACTTGTAATCGTATGAGACGTAAAGCGCCCCATGCTAGAATTAAATGTGTCTTTACGAATTCCTTTTTCCTCAGCCAAACGTCGAATTACTTTTTTATCGGAATCTACAATTTCATACGTAACACTTTTAGCATTTCGTAAAAAGTTTAAGGTTGGTTTTGCTTCATCTTTACGACCATCTTTATTTGGAGAAATAGCAACTAAATCAGGATCAATCGTATTATTTTTCAAACCTAAGAAAGTATTGTTCTTATCTGTAAAAAAACCAAATCCTTGAATTGACGCTGCGTCATAGATTGGTGCATCAATCACAGATGCTAAACTATAATCCCCATAAAATCCAACAAATGGCATGGTTAAATCTGGTTGAGTGTCACTTGTAAATCCGATGTAGCCTTCTACAAATTGTTGTTTCGACAACGAATTGGGTAAGCTTAATTTGAGCTGAATCGTTTGTGTTTGACCTGGTTGTATCGTTACTTTATTCTGACTCGCTAGCATTTTCGCATCTTTTATTTTGGTTTCATAGACCTCAGCAGTACTGGTTTGTGCTTCTGTATAAACACCGCCAAAGTCAGTAAATTGGTACGTCGCTTCTTTATTCCCATTATTTTTCAGTTTAACAGAAATCGTGGTTTCCTGACCAACTTGTTTTAGTGCCAGTGCACCATCACCATCAACTGCATCAGTCAAGGACGTCGTATTTTCGATTGCTTTGTCCACTTTTATTTGCCCAGCACCTTGGCGACGTGGTGAAATAATCACTTCATTATGATTTTTATCCAACATTGGTAATGCAGTATTCATCACAGATAATTTTGCAAAACGGGTTAAATCTGTTCCAGACAGCGAGGTTTTTCCATTTTTCAAGGCCTGATAAATAAGTGCTTGGGAACCAGCAACAAATGGAGCAGACATTGACGTTCCACTCATCGTTTTATATTGATTGTTATTAACTGTCGAGTAAATATTCCCTCCAGGAGCTGATATTTCCGGCTTAAATTCCAAATTGGGTGTTAATCCCCATGAAGAAAAATCAGACATTTTACCTGTTTTAGGATTTGCAAATTGAAACTCACCGCTATCAAAACTGAATCGTTGATTCTTATTATCTTTCGCTAGTTTAACAAGTGCTTCCCCATCTTCTTTTGTTAAACTTAAAGTTAAATAGTTAAGATTCTCGACTTGCATTCCCATAGGAGGACTATTTGAAACGTTGTTATAAATAAATGCAGCAATTGCTCCATGTTCCTTGGCATTACGTTGTTTTTCTGAAAAATTGATTGCCCCACGTTGAATTAATGCTATTTTTCCTTGAACATCTTTCGATTGATAGTCACTTTCTGCTCCGATTCCAACATCGATTAAGTCGGTTGTTTGTTTTAGTAGGTCTGTACTTTCAGTTGTTGGATTAGAAAAGACGATTGCACCAGAAGGTGATGTTGAGGTTTCCATGTGATAGGGTTGCTTCGTCCCGTTTGTATCAACTAGTTGAACCAGCAAGCCACCACTTGTAATATACGTATTTTCTGCAGAAGCAACAGTTAAAGCTTCTTTCGTAACACCTGGTGAGCCAAGTGTTCCTGTGTCTATTGTTCCTAATTTATTTTGTGGATCAACATTCGTATTGTCCGTAGTACTAATACTACTATTACCTGCCGAAATCACAGACAACACACCTGCTTCAGCAGCCTGTCGTATGACTAATTGTTCTGGAGAATCCGGGTCCACGGCACCTGAAACAGAACCTAAACTCATGTTTAAGACATCAGCTCCTAGTTTTACTGAATCCTCAATCGCCGCAATTACATCATCGTCTAAGGCTGTTGCAAGCCTCGTATTATTTGGAAAGACTTTCATTGCAAGTATTTGTGCTTCTGGTGCAACACCTAATACTGCTTTAGCAGGATCATCTCCAATACCATTTGCGGCAACAATCCCTGCAACGTGCATCCCATGCATGCCCGTTCCAGGATTTGTGTCAATAATATCCTCATTATTATCGGCATAATTGTGACCATAAGGAACTTTTCTAGTAAAGGCTTGTCCATACCCCAAATTCTTTGCGCTTTGTCCTCCTACTTGTAGGGAAATTTTTTCTTTAGTTTCTTCGGATAAACGTAAGTCTTTATGTGTAGGATCAACACCTGAGTCAATGATAGAGATAACCATTCCTTCCCCTTTTAATTTGTAGTTTTCCCATACTTGCTGAACGTTTGCCAGCTGATTTGAATCGATTGAGGTTGGATGGTAGACCTTTGCAGCCGAAACAGAGGTAACTCCATGAATAGATTTTATCGCATCAACATCTTTATATTTCGCATCAATTGAAAAACCATTGATCAAGTAACCAAAAGCTCGATCGCTTTTATTCCCCGTTAAAGCTTCGATTTTCTTTTTTACTGTCGATTGATTTTCAATAACATCCTCTGTCGCTTGTTCAATTGATTGAACGGACGCTTTGCTTCCTGTGGGATCAGGTAGTTCTTCAACTGCTGCAGCTTTTTCAAGTTGCACAATTAACCGAATTTCTTGATTTCCGTCAAAAGTATTTTCTTCAAATCCAGTTGTATCAAATCCTCTACTTGTTAATTGGGCTTTGACATTCTCTTCAAACGCTTTTTTACTTAGATCATTTACAGTCGCTTCACTTTTTTTATGAGCCTCTATTAACTTATCATAACCAATATTTTGCTGTACGGGTGTATCTTTATCAGCAAAAGCAATTGTTCCATAGATATTCAGACCGATAGATAATAATAAAATAGTTAGTAAAAACAGGCTACTACTTTTCCTTTTTCTAACATAACCAAACTTCATCATTCCTAACCCCTCCTTTTTCATCATTTTCAAATAATAATACAATTCAATTCTAATTCAAATGTCATTTATTTTCAACTTTATAAAGACTTTTTTTATAAAAACTTGAAACTTCATTTTATTCAGCAGTTTTTAGGAGAAATAAAAAAGACATTCCTGTTTCCAGAGTACACTGCTACATTCGTAACGAACTATTATTGCTTACAACGTAAAATCAATATTTTCATGTAACTAGACAAAATTGATGATTGAACTATGATTGAAATGATAAATCTATTATGAACATCTTATCTTATTATCAAATTAAATATGGACCTTCATCATAAGTTTGCTTATTTAACCTAAGCTAATCTAATTTATTGATACATCTAACTTAACTAGACTAATTAGATGTATGGTAACTTAAGTGCATAGTCTTTGACAAAATAGAAACAAAGCTGTTAATTTAAATGTATAGTTGGATTCATACAATAACTGACAGGAGGTTCACTTTGAGTAAATTAAAAAAAACATTTATTACGTTTTTACTTTTGCTACTTATGTATTTATCTTTTTCAGCCGTCGTTTCTTATCAAACATATATATCTATACCATTTTACTTTTTAAGTCTGAATGACTACCCATTAGTTGGTACTTGGTTACCTATAATTGCATTCTATCTTGCAGTAATTACTTTGATTATCTTTTTCGTTTTAGTATTAATTACACTATTTTATCCAAAAAGAATGAGTCAATTTTCATTTACAAAATCAGATGGTCATTTAAAAATCAGTAAAAAAGCGGTAGAAGGATTCGTCTCTGAGTCATTGACAGCAGAGAAATTGATGAAAAATCCAAATGTGAAAGCAACAATGAGTCAAAAAAAGATAAAGATAAAAATTAAAGGTGATTTTCAAATAGTTTCAGATTTATATGGTAAAACTGACGAATGGAGTAAAAAGTTAGAAAATCAACTACATGATTTGATTGGACCAGGCGTAAAAATTTCAATCAAAATTAAATTTGAAAAGCCTCGAGCAGAAAATGATCAACGTGTAAAATAGGAGGAAATATATGAATGAGGTATGGGAAACACATAAAGGACCTATAATCGGTGCACTAGCAGGTTTATTGATTGCACTATTAATGTTGACTTTAGGTTTCTTTAAAACCGTTCTAATTATCGTGTTTGTTATTCTTGGCGGTTTTGTGGGATGGTATGCTACTGCGCATGGATGGATAGATATCTTTCTTTCTAATAAAAGAAAGTAAAACTATAAATAATTAACTAAAAGAAGGGATTTGAAGATATGGATAACAAAAATCTACCAAAAAAAGAAGAAGCAAGTGTAAATGGTATTAAGGGTGAACTTACTTATGATGATAAAGTAATTCAAAAAATAATCGGGATTGCGTTAGAATCAGTCGATGGATTATTAACAGTGGAGGGCGGTTTTTTCTCAAACGTTGCTAACAAGCTTGTTAATAGAGAAGACGTCACTACTGGGATCGATGTTGAAGTAGGGAAAAAACAAGTGGCAGTTGATTTAGATGTTGTAACTGAATATGGTAGAGATATTGCAGCGTTGTATGAAAAAATTAAAGAGGTTATTTCTAGAGAAGTGGAAAAAATGACTTCTCTTAAAGTAGTAGAAGTGAATGTAACTGTAACAGATGTAAAATCAAAAGAACAATATGAAGAAGATTCAACAACTGTTCAAGATCGTCTAAGTGATGCGACAGAATCTGTAAGTAATTTCACAAGTGAACAAACAGAAAAAGCAAAAAAAGTGGCAAGCAACGGTGTAGCAAAAGCAAAAGATGCCACAGAGTCAAGAGTTCAATAAGTTTACAAAATTTAAATAATACTACTAATCAGTATAAAAAGGCAGAGCCTTTGATAAATTTTTAAAACCCGTACAATGCATTTTATGCACTGTACGGGTTTTAGTCTAATTACTTGATTCCAAAGCAAAAACGTTCTATCATCTAATTCATTTAAAAACTCAAGAAATTTATATTTATTAATACAACGTTAGTTAATTTCTGATTTTTAAAATTCAATTTACCACTTGAAAAAGGGTAACTATGATACTTTTAATATGATTCAAATATCCGTTACACTAAATAACTCGTAGCTATTTCTTTATAAATATCGACCATTTCCAAATAGTTATCCACATCCACATATTCGTCCACTTGGTGTGGTGTTTCATTACCTGGACCAAAAATAATCACAGGAAAGACTTGTTTGCCTTTGGTAAATTCAGCAGCATCCGTCGTTCCAGACACGCCAACCATTGGAATATCGACATTGACTTGTTTTTTTGCTACTTGTTGAGCGATTTTCGCGATATCAGAATCTTTTTCGCTTTTCACTGAAATTTTATTTGCTTCGATACTCAAGGTTAAATGATAGGTATCTTTTTGGTTTAATTCATCGATCAGTTCGTTCATTTTTTTGATCACAATATCATTATCATAGCCAGGAATCGTTCTGATATTCCCTTGAAGACTTGCTTCACTTGGAATACTGTTAATTTGTTCTCCACCGGAAATCATCGTAACATTATAAATAAAATCGCCTAAGACTTCATCTGTATGGGTTTCACTACGGAATAATTGATTGGCTCTTGAGTAAAAGTCATTCAAATGATCAATGGCATTTACACCTAGTTGAGGCATTGAGCTGTGGGCATTTTTGCCTTGACTGGCTACTTTAAAATTGATTGATCCTTTGTGGGCATAAACGATACCTGCATAACCAGAAGGTTCACCGATCACCATTGAAGTTACATCATCCACGTAGCCTTCTTTGGTTAATTGTTCGGCTCCTAATTCGCCGACTTCTTCACCCACTGTGGCGATTAAACGTAAACGTCCGTTAAAATCTGCTTTTTCTTCTTTTAATTCAATCATTGCAATTGCCATAGCGGCTAACCCACTCTTCATATCACAAGTGCCGCGGCCGTACATTTTGCCATCACGAATTTCAGGTTTGAACGGATCAGAAGTCCAGTCAGCTTCATTCCCTGCTGATACCACATCCATATGTCCTGAAAAGGCTAAGACTTTTTCACTATTTTTATTACCGATTTCAACAATTAGGTTATCACGATCTTTGTCATATTCTAAAAAGCTTGAGTCGATCCCGTGTTTTTTGAAAAGCTTACTTAGGTACTCAGCGACTTCTTTTTCATTGCCGTTGACTGATTTGATTGCGACGATGTCTTTTAAAATTTGAACTTTTTCTTGATTTTCCATTGTGTTGGCCTTCTTTCATTTGATTCATTCAGTTTCTCATCGTGTGTGAAAAAATGGATAAATTTGCTTACAGGTTTACTATACACCTAATTTTGGATTTCGTTAAATAAAATTGGTTATTGATAGCGGAAGAATTTACTGCAGATTTGTAATCTAGTCAAAGAGCGACTCCACAAGCTCTTTCTAATGAAACTGGAAGAAAAAAATCAACCTAACACCAGTTACCATCATTCAACATGACAGAATATCTGATATAGGTCGATTCTATTTTTTGTATTGTATTAGCAACTACCTAGGTACATTATTTTCATAGTGAGACCAGGCAGCCCATACCTTAACGATCTTGCTTTTTTTATCAACTGTATACACTACTCTATGCTTACTGTTGATTCTCATTGAAAAAATTTCTTTGTGTTTAGGATTTAATTTTTCAAAATTTCTCACACGAGTAAACGGATTTCTCTTTAAGATTTCTATAACTTCATCGTAATCAGTTAATAAATTAACCTTTTCTAGTAATGGTATATGCTTTTTCTTAACCTCTTTATGTACTCGGACAACCCATTCATCACTCATAAATTAGGCGTCCTCGAAATCATCTTCCGACTCATTCTCCATTAGATTGAATACATAATCTAATGTTCCAGTTCTTTGTAAATATAATTCTTCTTGTATTGCCTGCCATTCTCTTTTAGAAATCATAACAACACCATCATTAGCACCAATTTGGGAATTAAGTGTTACTTCCAATTCTTTGTTGGAAGCCGCAATATCTTTTAAAACATTAAACATATCTTTTCTAAAATTCGTAGGGGTAATTACTTCCATTTTTAACACCTCCATACGTACATTTTAACGTACGCCGATTTGTTTTGCAAGCTTTCTCTCATAACTATAACGATTTTGTGTATTTTTGACTGATTAAAAAGGATATCACTTGCCACTTTTCTCAATAAAAAAACCAGCTCATCATTTCTGATAGCTGGTTTCAACTCTATTCATCAAAATAATTTCCTGGAACTACATTAATCGTTTTAGTCCGTGTATCTACATCTTCTACATAAAGCAATGACGTATAATCTTCAATCGCGCGTTGTCCTTTAAATTTAGACTCAGCAAAAACAGTAATCCCGACAAGTTCCGCTTCAAACTCTTCGATCAAGCTCTTCATCCCGTTAACGGTTCCGCCGCCTTTCATGAAATCATCTACTACTAAAACTCTCGATCCACGTTTTAAGCTACGTTTTGACAGTTCCATTTTTTCGATACGTTCAGATGATCCCGAAACGTAATTCACGCTAACCGTTGAACCTTCCGTGATTTTTGAATCACGACGAACGATTACAAACGGAACATTTAAATAATAAGAAACAGCTTGAGCAATCGGTACCCCTTTAGTTGCTACGGTCATAACAGCATCGATTTGTTCACCTAAATATTTAGAAGCAATGATTCTCCCAACTTGGCGCAATAATTCCGGCTGTCCTAATAAATCAGAAAGATACACATATCCTCCTGGCAACAGACGATCTTGTTCTGACAAACGTTCACACAAAGCCATCACTAATTCTTTTGATTCCTCATATGGAATTTCTGGGATGAATCGTACACCACCAGCCGCCCCTGGAATTGTTTCAAGAATTCCTGTGCCTCTTTGTTTAAATGTCTTTTTGATGATCGCTAAATCTTCACTGATCGATGATTTAGCTGATTTATAGCGCTGTGCAAAATGGGTCAAAGAAACTAATGTATGGGGATGATCCAGTAAGTACTGTGTCATATCAATCAATCGTTCGCTTCTCCGAATTTTAGAATCTGTCACTTCTTCTCCTCTTTCCTTTAAGGTTTATTATTCGTTTGAATAATGACTATCCCTTATTTTTTATAGGTTCGTTATTCATTATTTTTCAACAAGTAAAATAAATGATACTTCCTCATAATCTATCGTTCCTATTATAGGGTGTTTTGCAAAAAAAATCGAGCATTTTTTGTAAAAATCGAAAAATAGTTCGCAATTTGAGAAACAAAAAAGAAGATAAAAGAGAGAACTTTCGTTTTTCTCCTTATCTTCTTTTCATTTAAATTGATTTATCTCTGACTCATCTTCTTATTTCGTTGCATCGTTACAATCCCTTTACGGACGATGCTGACAAGAATAAATAACCCGATAAAAATCAAGGTAATGCTGGCACTTGGCGGTGTTTCTAAATAATAAGAACCCGTCAATCCTGTTAGCATGCCAATCAATCCCATAATAACACTGATGATAATAACCGTGTTAAATCCCTTGCCAATCCGCATCCCGATCGCAGCAGGTAAGACCATGATCGCGGATATCAATAAGGCCCCTGCAATAGGGATCATAACTGCGATTGCTACACCTGTAATCACGTTAAACAACATCGACATCCAATGGATTGGTAAACCATCCACATGTGCCGTATCTTCATCAAACGTCAAAACATACATTGGTCGTTTAAATAAAACAAACAAAATCACTAATACGACAAACAACACCGCCAAAATAACGACCTGTTGCCAAGTGATCGTCACGATCGAACCGAATAGATATGACTGAATACTTGCCGCAGAATTACCTCCGCTAAGGTTCATCAAAACCAAAGCCAGTGCTAAACCACCAGACATTAAAATCGCAATCGAAATTTCCGAGTACGTACTATAAATCATTCGTAGATATTCTAAAATAATTGCCGCAATAATCACGACAACCAACGTCATGATATCTGGATTCCAATTTAAGAAAAACCCTAAGGCTACCCCTGCTAAAGAGACATGAGAAAGAGTATCCGCCATTAAAGATTGTCTTCTGATTACCAAAAATACACCTAGCATTGGTGCAATTACCGAAATAAACGTTGCTGCTAAAAAGGCTTTTCTCATGAACTCATATGAAAGCATCTCCAAAATCTTATTCCTCCTTGTTACATAAGGCTTTAGAAGCCTATTTTATTTAGTGGGAACAGTTGTGAGAACACTAAGTTCTCTTACCATACCTATTACGCTTTAAAAACTCAAATCGTAAGAATTACGATTAAAGCGCAAGATATACTTTAGCATTATAAAAACAACTAGTCAAGAGAATTATTCAACCAAGCAACTTTTAACGATTATTTTGTTCAGCTTTTGAAAGAAAAGATACTCGTAAACAATACATTGATCCTATTAAGTTCACTAAGCCTATTGAATTCAAAATAGTAATAGTCTTACACGAAGTTTTAAATACTTATAAAAAGAGTGATTTTCCTCTCTCTTTCATTAAAACCCCAGATAAAAATAGTCTTTATTAACAAAAGAACACAAAAAAGTTGTATGATTATACTATCTTAAACTCAGGAGGTACTTTTGTGGATCTAGAAATTATTACTAAGGGAAAACAACTTTCTGAAAATGAAAAGCAAATCCTTTCTTATTTGATTACAAATATCCAGTTGCTAGATGGTGTATCTCTACGAGTAATCGCTACAAACACCTATACATCGCCTGCAACTATTGTTCGTTTGGCTCAAAAATTAGAATTTTCAGGCTATACTGAGCTTTTTTATTATTTAAAAAATAGCCAACCTAATAACCATATGACCTCAAAAGCTACGATTGATTATCACATTGATACACAGAAAATTGAAACCTCAATTAAAGAGATGAAAACGATTTACGTGAAAAATAAAGATAAATTCATCACGATTTATGCAACTGGTTTTTCTAGTATCATAGCTGAATACCTCTATAAAAAATTATTAGTCAATGGGATTAAGACCTTATTTGTCAGCGCTTCAGATTCTTCTGGAATCATCAATAATAATATTGATAACATAAGTATGTTAATAACTATTTCTAAATCAGGTGAGACCCAAAAAGTTATTGAGAAGATGACTCATTCAAAAGAAAATAACATTCCAATTATTTTGTTTACTGGAAATGGACAACACCGCGCAAATACCCTTGCATCACTTGTTTTTGAAGTAGAGGATGAACGACCACTAGATAGTCAAAATACCCACTATAATAGTTTTTTTGGGAAATTACTATTACTATTGGAATATATCGTAGAAGAATTTGTCCAAGATTAAGCCGTTTTGTTTTTTAGTTTATTACACCTCAAATAATGCCGATAAAAATAGTTTCCCCATTTTTATCGGCAAATTAGTAGTTTGAAATTGACTAGTCGAAGTAATGTTCAAACAACCTGTTATACTCTGATTGCTGTTTTTTATCACTATTAATTTCTGTAATAGAGGCTTTCCGTTCCTGCTCCGATCCATAAATTAAATAATATAAACCAAAAATTGGTTCATTTAATGATGATAACCAGCACTTAGCGTCAATTATATTGGCTGTCATTTCACATAAGATATCCGTTTTAAAAAAGCCGCCACTCAACGAAAGCTCACCTACTTCCCCAACCATTTCTTTTAAAATTTTCAGGTTCATCAATACGCCTTCTACAACTGCTCTAGAAACGTCTGCCTGAGTATGAGTAATTGAAAAATCTTTAAAAATCGCCCGCTTATTTGATGCCCAAAAAGGAGCTCGTTCTCCATTTATATAAGGAAAAAAACGTAAGCCTTTAGCACCAATAGGGGAAGTCTGTAGTTTAGTAGTTAAGTTTTCATAGAAGGCTTTTGAATCATCTGTCAGAGTTTTACTTGCCCACTCCAATACGCATCCACCATTATTTGAGGGTGCACCAATCACATAGTAATTCTCATTTAGGTAATAACAAAAATTTTGCTTGTTTACATCAAAAAGCTTTTCACTAGTGATTTTCCGAACGGCGGCACTAGTACCGATTGTTAAACTATTTGGTATCCCAGTCGCCATATAGCCCGCATAAGCCGCTAAACAACCATCACTTGCGCCAATAACTACCTCAGTCTCTTCCGATAGTTTGAGATTTTCTGCAACATCTTTTAAGATTGGTAAAGAAGTCGTTGTATCAGCCAATCCGCCCAATTGATTTTCATGAACGCCCAAGTAATTTAAAATTTCTTTGTCCCAGTTTAATTCACTCAAATTTAATAACCCTGTGGCGGATGCTGTTGCATAATCAATCAAGTAATTTCCTGTAAAAATCTGCATAACTAGCTCCTTCAATCCATACCACTTCGTCGTACTTGAGTACAAGCCTTGTTGTCGAAAATGAAGTAATTTCGCAAACGGTGACATAAAATGAATCGGTGTTCCCGTTTTTAAATAGAACTTCTGAGCTAGCGTACTTGTTTTAAATGCTTCAATTGTTGGTTCAGCCTGTGAATCAGACCAAATAAATATTTTCTCATGAAGCGTTAGCTGATCCGTTACTGGCATTAAGCTATGCATAGCAACGCTAAAACTAATTTTTCGTATCTGCTGCAAAAACTTTGGAGAAATTTCTTTGATGGCTAGATAAATTATATTGATAATTTCACCTGAGCGCTGGTAGTTTGAGCCATCGCTGTCGTTGTATGTTTTAATCCCATAAGCCTTTTGATACAGCAATTTATGCTGTTTAATAATCCCTATTTTAATTGCAGTTGTACCGATATCAATAGCTAACAAACCATCGTTCATCCTTACTCTTCCTTCACAAATGCATGACCACCAAACTGATTTCTCAATAAAGCAATCACTTTTTCATTTATTTTCTCATTGTCACTTGATGAATAGCGTGTCATTAACGATTGCGTAATGACTGGGATTGCTAAATTTAAGCGTAGGGCTTCTTCCACCGTCCATTTTCCTTCACCAGAAGATGGAATGACTCCTGCAATCGCTGAAAAGTCAGCCGTTTCCTTAAATAGATTTTCGGTCAATTCCATCAGCCAAGAACGAATGACTGAACCATGATTAAACACTTTGGCTACTTCTCCTAATTGGTAGTCATAAGGGCTGTGATATAACACGTTAAATCCTTCACCGATCGACTGCATGATGCCATATTCGATGCCATTATGCACCATTTTTAAGTAATGACCACTACCAGCTGAGCCACAATAGAGGTAGCCATTCTCTACACATAAATCAGCAAATAAACCCTCAAGCTCTTTAAAGATCAACTCTTCTCCGCCAACCATCATACAAGCGCCATTTCGTGCACCTTCCATTCCTCCTGAAGTACCCACATCTAAAAAATGAATCCCTTGTGTCTGACAATAATCAAAATTCAGCTTGCTGTCTAGGTACTTTGAATTCCCTGCGTCTATGATAATATCGCCCATTACCAATTTCTCACAGCATGCCTTGATCATGTTATTCGTCGTTTCACCAGCTGGCAACATAATCCAAACAATTCTGCGACTCTTTTTTTCTGAAAATAATGCATCTACATTTGAATAAAATGCCCCATGCTGCTTCTCAAATTCTGATTTCACTTTCTGGTTTAGATCCATACCAGAAAGCTGATACCCTTCTTTTTGGCTCAAATTTTCAGCAATACCTAACCCCATTTTACCTAAACCAATTAATGCTACATCCATACGAAATCCTCCTCATTTTAAAAGGGTACCTCAGGAAAACCAGAAGTACCCTTCGCTTTAAAATTTAGTGTAATTCTGGCCAATAGTCACCATTTTCACTAATTAAATCATCCAATAATTCTTTCGCTACTTGAGCACTTGGAACGGTTTTAGATAATGTCAACGCTTGCCACATCTTTTGATAGCTATTTTCAGCATAGGCTTCAACAACCAATTTTTCTACTGTTACTTGTTGGAACATCAATGCTTGCTGGAATTGCGGAATGATCCCTTGCGTCAATGCTTCTGGTCCATCATTTCCTACAATACAAGGAACTTCTACCATTGCATCATCAGGAAAGTTAGCAATTGCACCATTATTTTCCACGATCATTACCATACGCTCATGCGTGTTAAAAGCAATGGCTCTTGCTAAATCTACAATAAATGACGCATGCGCATCGATCTCAAAAGCAATTCCTTCAGCTGAACCTTGAGCAGTAATTTTTTTGGCGTGATCAAATACATGTTTCTCCCGATTTTCCATTACTTCATTTGAACGAGTATATTCAGGATGCTCCATCATGTGATCTAGCACATAATCTGGGTATAAATAATACTTTAAATACGTATTCGGTAAATAATCTGGCGCTACAGCTAATAGATCTTTTGCTTTTCTATGCGTTTCCTGCCAGCTTGGATCAGTATGCTGGGTATCAACTTCTACTTGTGTTAAATAGCCATTTTCTGCGACATAATCGCGAATTTGATCGATATATTCATGTCCTGATTTATCTTTCACGCTTGTCCACCAGCCAAAATGATTTAAACCAAAATAACGAACTTCTAGTTCTGCTGGTGTTTTTCCAACGATTTGAGACATACGACGTAAAGTTCCTACAGGCATATCACAAATATTTAAAACTTTAGAATCCGGACGTAATACGCGGCAAGCTTCTGCAACAATTGCTGCTGGGTTAGAATAATTCAACATCCAACACTCTGGAGAATATTTTTCCATGTAATCAATAATTTCCAACATCCCAGTAATGCTACGCATTCCATAGGCAATTCCGCCAGGGCCACAAGTCTCTTGTCCGAAAACACCATGACGTAAAGGTACTTTTTCGTCTTTTTCACGCATCGCATACTTTCCAACACGAATATGCGCCATACAAAAATCCACATCAGAAAAGGCTGCTTCAGGATCTGTCGTATAAGAAAAATCAATCTCAGGTGCTTGTTCTCTGAGTAAAATCGCTAAAGCATCCCCCAAGGTTTTTTGACGTTCTTCATCATTATCGTATAGTTTTAAGGTTCTTAGCGGAAAACGGTCTTGATTATCCAAAAGCATCATGACGATTCCAGGTGTAAACGTACTTCCTCCACCGGCTATTACTACTGAAAATTTCTTCATTATTCTTCTTCCTCTCTACCTAAATATTTTTCTAGATTTTCACGAATTTGCGGAACGGTTAAGCCATAAACTACATGAACACTTTCACCATTCTTAATGACTCCTTTCGCCTCTGTTTCTACCTTCAACAATTCTTCATCGACTAACGCTGGATCTGCGACTTTTAAACGTAAACGAGTATAGCAATTATCAATCGATTTAATATTCTCATCTCCACCTAAGCCCTTAACGATCACAGCTGACAACTGGTCTGGATCTAGTTTTATTTGCCCGCTTGAGCCTTCTGTATTACTTGGGACAGGTTGCGATTGCTGCTTTTGTTTATATTCTTTTTTAGTAAATAATTTAGTTTCCTGTCCTGAATCTTCTCTACCAACCGTTTTCAAGTTGAACTTAGTGATCAGCAGCTTAAACGTGAAATAATAGATGAAAAAGAAACAAATCCCTACAGCAATGTAGACAGGCCATCTGGTCTTTTCAATTCCTAAAGGCAAATTATATAAAACAAAATCAATAAAACCATTCGGACCAATTGCTCTTGAACCCAACATATTTAAAGCGACCATACTCAACCCACTTAAAGCAGAATGAATAACAAAGAGCATCGGTGCTACAAACATAAATGAAAATTCAATTGGTTCAGTCACTCCCGCAATAAATGAGGTCACTACTGCTGGAATCAAGATTGCTTTTACTTTAAATTTATTTTCAGGCTTTGCTGTCTGATACATTGCCAAACAAGCGCCCACCAATCCAAACATCTTAGAAATACCACGTGCATCCCAGATAACACTTGACGATAATACTTTGATTGCTGGATCCGCGGTTTCCGCAAAATAAATATTCCGTGCCCCTTCAAACACCTGACCACCAATATCTGCCACTCCACCAAGAGATGTGTATAAAAATGGTGTATAGACTAAATGATGCAAGCCTGTTGGAATCAACAAACGCTCCAAAGTACCATAAATAAAAATCCCAAAGTTCCCTGTTTCCTTGATTACACCGCCTAAATTATCGATGCCAGTTTGAACGATCGGCCAAACAAAGGAAAAAACAATTGCTAAAGCTACTAATAATGGAATTAAGATAATAAAAACAAACCGAGCACCGCCATATACTTGAAACGCATTATTAAAGACTGTATCAATAAATCGATTATGGACTAAAGCCACAACCAACCCTAAAATAATCCCTAAAAATACCCCCATATCCAAAACTTGAATCCCTAAAACCAATGTTTGTCCAGAGCCTTGAAGTTCAGTTGGATCAACCAACATGCCACGCAGTTCCATAAACTTATTCATTGCATAAAGAAAAACTAAATACCCTAATAAAGAAGTAAATGCTGCTTCAGCCTTTTTTTTATTTGCAAGACCTAAAGCAATCCCCACACAAAAAATAATGCCTAAATTCGTTAAAATTGGTAATAATGATGCGGATAAAATACTACCAAAACCCATAGTGATTGGATTATCCAAAAATGATAACCGCTCAATTAACCGTGGATTGGTAAAAACATTTCCAATTGCAATTAAAATCCCAGCGATTGGCAAGATCAATACCGGTACAAACATTGCTTTTGAAAATTTCTGCATTGAATCCATGATTTTTGCTTTCATTTTGTAATCTCCTTTTTTTAATTTTGTAACCCTATTATATGAAACCTCTTTCAAAAGATATATAGTATGCGCTTACTTATAAACGTATTTCAAAAGTTGAAACATATTTCATGAAGCATAGTCGGTTTTTAATTATGTAAAATAAAAAACTTGTGGAAATTTCCACAAGCTTTTAGGACGCTATTTTTTCAGAAGTATAGAATTTAAATACCTCTGCATAATTCATTTCAATAGTATACTAGTACACTTTAGGCTATATCTGAACTCATATGAAAGCATCTCCATTGTGAATCCTCCTTCCGAACCAGACGAATTTGTCGATCGGCATACGATTTGATATCTTCATGGTCGTGAGTGATCATCAAAATCGCTTTGCCATGATCATGCGCATTATGCCGTAATAGGCGATAAAACTCATTTCTAGACGTTTCATCCATCCCAGTTGTTGGTTCATCTAAAATAAATAAATCCGGGTCAGTCGCGAAAATACGAGCCAAACTAATGCGTTGTTTCTGCCCACCTGAAAGTTCACCGATTCGTTTATGCCGCATCTCCCACATACCAACTGCTTTCAAGGCTTTTTCTACATGTTGATGATCTCTTTTCGTAAGAGGTTTAAACCAGCGATTACGGGGAAAACGTCCTGAACGAACCAATTCGATCACCGTACTTGGGAATCCCGCATTAAATGAGGCTACTTGTTGGGGAATATAGCCGATGCTCAATTTTTCGCCTGCTTTGTTTTCCTTGGCAATCGTAATTGCACCTTTGGTTGGTTTTAATAAGCCCAGCGTACTTTTGATCAATGTTGATTTTGCTGCCCCATTTTCACCAGTGAGAATCACAAATTCACCTGGATCAACATAATAGGAAACATCTTCTAAGACTGGCTCATCATCATAATAAAATGTGAGGTCTTTGACTTCTAGATAATGCATGTCCATTCTCCTTCTTTTGACTACTACACAATTGAAAGCGGGAATAACAGCATCATGCTTATTATCCCGCCTTTATTTGTTTACTTAATACTTTTCTTTAAAGCTTCTAGATTAGCTTTCATTACAGAGATATAATCTTCACCTTTATCTTGTTCTTTTTGAGTGATACTTTCTAGCGGGTTAAGAACGGCTAGTTCCACATCCGTTTCACGAGCTAATGTTTCAGCGACTTTTGATGATGCCGATGTTTCAAAATAAATCACTGATACGTTGTGCTCTTTGATATATTTTTTCAACTCTGCTAAACGGCTTGGTGAAGGTTCTTGATCTGGAGAGATTCCAGCAATTGATTCTTGTGTCAAACCATATTGTTTTGCTAAATAGCCAAATGCAGCATGTTGCGTTACAAATGTTTTGTTTTTAGCGTCTTTAAAAGCTTCTTGGTATTCAGTATCTAGGGCTTTTAATTTTTCAATATAAGCTGCAGCATTTTTCTCAAATATTGCTTTTTGTTCTGGGTATTTTTTCACTAACGCATCACGAATTGCTTCAACCTCTTTTTGTGCTAAGACTGGATCTAACCAAACGTGTGGGTCTAACTCATGATCGTGATCATGTTCCTCGTGATCTGCTTCTTCTTCATCATGATCGTGGTCATGAGCGGCACCTGCCATTAAATCGATTGAACCAGCCGCTTCAACAACACCGACTTTTTTCTCATCAACGTTTTCCAAAACATCCTTGACCCAAGTTTCTAATTCATGGCTGTTATAGACAAACACATCCGCATCTGTGATCTTTGCAATATCTTTGGCACTTGGTTCATAGTCATGGGGCTCAGTTCCAGCTGGGATCAATAATTGAACATCGCCTGCATCTCCCACTACATTTTTCGCAAAATCGTACATTGGGTAAAATGTGGTCACAACTCTTATTGTATCACTTTTTCCAGACTCTTCTTGTTTATTTGTTTGACCGCAGGCTGTTAATGTAAAAATTACCGCCATTAATAACAATCCTACCAGATATTTCCAGCTATTTTTTCTCATCTATCTTTCCCCATTACGATTTGTCTTATTCAAATCGTAATATTTACGATTTATTAGCAAGAACTAATTTACCAGATGAAAAAGAGAACGTCAAGAGAAAACCGAAAAATAATTTATTCCTATATAAGAAACGGTCAAGTTTAGATAATCATATCGTTGAAATAATTTTATTTCTTCTTAAAAAAGTTATAACTATGTTATACTTCGATTGAAATGGAGTGATGGTTATGCACAAAATCAAAGTTAGAAAAATCGGGAATTCTCTTGGGATTATTTTGCCAAAAGATAGTGGGATCATTGAAGGCGAATCGTTAGTTTATCAAAAAATTGGGAATATTATCCAATTAGATCTATCTGAGGCGCAAAAAGAGTATGACCGATGTTTAATTGAAGAAGGCTTTGCAGACTTTGAAAAAGGCAATATTGTGACAGAAGCTAAAATTATGGAAGAATTCCAACATTATGGTTGGGGAGATCAATCATGACAGCTTTTTCTGCTGAGTATACTGAGAGCTTTCGTTTAAGCCTTAGAAAACATATTCAGGAGTGGTCAGAAGAATATTTTTTTACTGATGAAAAGATCACAACTTTTGTTCAATCTATTTACAAGTCCATTGAGCTAACAAAAATAGTTCCCGAAATGCATGAAGAAATCTCAGCTATTTACAATTTTAATAGTCCAACCTATAGAATTTTAATTGGAAAAAACTATGCGATTTTTTATCGTATCGATCATTCTACTAAAAAAATTATGATAGGAAACATGTACCACCAACGACAGCTACATGTTTCCTTTTAAATCACTTATAGTAACTAAAAAACCACTCGATTGAGTGGTTTTTTAAGTTATATTCAAATTTTAACATTTTCATTTTAACGTTCTTACAATATATACTTCATCACAAAAGCCTTTTAAGCCATTATAAATCCGTTGGGCTCGGGTTTTCTTCTCACATAACGCAAAAACCGTTGGCCCACTACCGCTCATAAGCGCTGCATCTGCACCATACTTCATCATTCGATCTTTGATTTGTTGGACTACTGGATGGCGTTTGATCGTCACACTTTCTAACGCATTCCCAATTTTTTCTGTCATCAATAAATAATCATCCGCTTCAATCGCTTGTTTCAACCCACGAATATCAGGATGTTGAATACTATTAAATGATAGACTGCCAAAAATCGAACTCGTTGAAACGCTCATTTTAGGCTTCACCAAAACGACCCAACACTGAGGCATCGAAGGTAAGAAGTCGATCTTTTCTCCACGTCCTGTGACAAACGCTGTCCCTCCGTGAATGCAATATGGAACGTCAGAGCCAATCTTACTGCCTAATTCTGCAAGTTCTGCTAGAGATAACCCTAAGTTCCATAAACGATTCAAGCCTCGTAAGGCAGCGGCACAGTCACTACTACCGCCAGCTAGTCCTGCTGCAACAGGGATTCTTTTTTCTATGTATATTTTGACTCCTTGAGTAAGTTGAAAAGTATCTTTAAGCAATTCTGCCGCTTGATACACATGATTCCTTCTATCTACTGGTAAAAAGGAGCTATCTGTTTCGATTACTATTTCATTTTTCGGCAACAACTCAAATGTCAGCCGATCAGCTAAGTCTACACTAGCCATGATCATCTCTAATTCATGATAACCATCTTGTCTTTTATAGAGAGCATCCAACCCCAAGTTGATTTTTGCGGGCGCTTTTTCTATGATTTCCATTTTTTTCACCTATCTAATCTCTTACCTAACCATCTTCACAACCTTTTAAATTCTAACATATGTTGTTAGAGAAGTATATATTTGTATAAAAATTGATATGGTTTTCAAATAGTGCGTAAAAAAAACATGTATCCCTCTATTAGCTTGGAATACACACTTTTTGATTATTTCTTATTTTTGCGATCAAACAATCTCGCTTCTATTCTTGATGATTTTATTAACGATCCCATAATCTAGTGCTTCTTCAGCACTCAACCAATAGTCTCTAGCTGTATCATTCTTGACTTGTTCAATATCTTTGCCAGTTTCTTTAGCAATCAACTGGTTAATTTTTTCTCTTGTGCGGATGATTTCTTTCGCGGTGATCTCCATGTCGCTGGATTGACCTTGAGTGCCACCAGAGGGTTCGTGGATCATAAACCGTGTATTTGGCAAACAATAGCGGCGTTCTTTTTCACTAGATAAGTAAATAAGTGCCCCTGCACTGACAACCCAACCTGACCCAATGATATTCACTTTAGGTTTGATAAAGTTGATCATATCAAAAATTAAGTAACCTGAATCTACATGACCACCATTACTGCTAATAAACAAATTGATTGGCTCATCATTGATTGATTCTAATAACAGTAGCTGTGTACAAATTTCTTTTGCCATTTGCTCATTGATTTCACCTGAAATAATGATCGTCCTAGTTCCTATCATTTTCTCAGCCAGTAAATCCGGTTGTTTTTGTTCTTCTTTGACCTTTTCTTGTTCACTCATTACATATCCTCCTTTTTGAATCTACTGAAAGTCTAGCATAGCTTTTTTGAAAAATCACGGAATAGTTTTACTTGCCTACCGTGTGCTACCGACAAAATCAGAGTATCGTTTAAAGCCCGCAATGATAGTAAATTATCCTGATTTAAGTAGAAACAGTCAAAAAAGCAGAGCTAAAGCGGAAACGCTTTAGCTCTGCTTTTAAAATCGACTCATTGTTAAACTGCTTCACCGACAAATTCAATCTCTACTGTGCGTGTTAGCACATCAGAATAACTATAAGAAACTCGTTCAAATGAGTTTTCATCTGGATCTAAATCTACGACGAAGACAGATGGATACGTTTCTGTCAAAATACCGTTACGTTCTGTTTGGCGCTTTCTGCCGGTCTGAGCAACTAATGTGATTTTGCTGCCGATACGACATTCTAGATCTTTTTTAATGGAAGCTAAAGTTGTTGGCATTGCATTCACCTCATTTTCCATTGTACCACAGAACGATAAAAATATCAAGTTTACCATAGCAGAAAATGAAATGCAACTAATTATAATTTATAAATGGATAATTATTTAATGTGAAAAATAACAACTTTCTCATTTAATCATAAATAATCGCTTTCAGCTTCTTTTTTGCCCGGTCGTATGCACTTCTAACCGTAACTTCACGACTGTCGGTATCTTTTGCAATTTCATCTAGTTCTTTGCCGTTTATATATTCTTCAAATGTAATTCGTTCAAACGGCGATAAGGCTGTCGGCAGTTGTTCCAGCTTTTCCCTAATGATCATTTGTTCTAAAACATCAGGCTCTTCCGTCTCGATATAGTCAAAAAATGATTCGCCCTGATGTTCTATTTTTTGATCAAGTGAGACTGATTGTGTATCGATCGTTCGTTTAAGAGCGCATTGCTTTCTGATCAAACTGCGAACATGATTTTCAAAATTTGACTTGAAAAACTTCCCGATAGAAACATTATGTGCTTCTTCATATTTTTCAAGCGATCGATAAAAGATAATACGCCCTTCTTGCAGCCAATCTTCCCGATCAAAATCTTTCAGATAATACTTTTTCCGAAACTTGTACACCACTGGATGATATTTTCGATACAAACGATCAAATCCCGCGGTGTCCCCTTTTAAGATATCATTGTACTTATTCATAAATACCCTTCTCCTTCCAAGCATTCTACCAAAATGCTTGGAAAAAGCGTACCATTTTCTCCTATATAAGTTGAATAAAATAAAGAATTAATCTTTTTTACCAGACAATTCGTCCAGTTTTTCGGACAACTTTGACAATTGCTCGATATTCCACGGAGAATTTCGTCGAAAATCTTGAAAATGGATATCGGTTGCATGCACAGCAATCGTGCGTTCTGTTTTTTGAACATCTTTGTATAGCTCATTGGCAGAGGTCCGTAATGCTCCTTTTGAAAAAACTAGCCATTGTTCAGCTAAATCGCTCGTTGCCACAGTTACTTGAGTCAGTCGATCATTTCGCTCACCAGCAACTCGTTCGATATAACTATCGGCCGTCTCATCTTCTTTTGTAAAAATCACCGTTAAACGATATTTTTTATATGTTTGCTGAATTCCTGGAACCAACTGTGCATCAAAAACAACCATTACTTCTAAATCCTCATATTTTGCATAATTGGATAAACGCTGGAGCAAAACTTCCCTTGCATCCTCAAGCTTATTTTGATTCTTCAATTGAACCAATTCTGGCCAAGAACCAATCATATTATAGCCATCAACGATCAGTAACTGTTTTTTCATTTGCTCTGTCACCTTCTTTATGTAAGAGGTCGAGAAAAAATATTTTCCTTCTCGCCTTAAATTCAAATTCTAAAGAGAGTTGCGCCCACGATAAACTTCATACATCAATAATCCTGCTGCAACACCTGCATTCAAACTTTGAACATGTCCCGTCATCGGAATTGTTAATAACTCATCCACTTCTTTGTGCAATCCTTGACTCATGCCCCGACCTTCATTGCCGATAATCAATGCAATTGAGCCTTGGGTATTCCATTGGCGATAATCCGTGCCTTTCATATCTGTTCCAAAAATCCAGAAGTTATTCTCTTTCAAAGTGGCAATACTTTGGGCTAAATTTGTGACACGAGCAACCGGAATATACTCTACTGCACCAGTCGATGCTTTCGTTACCACAGGAGTGATGCCCACTGCACGATGCTTCGGAATAATGATCCCATCTACACCTGTTGCATCTGCTGTTCTCAAGATCGAACCAAAGTTATGAGGATCTTCTAAACTGTCTAAAATCAAGAAAAAGGGGGTCTCTGTCTTTTTTTTCGTCTGATCGATTAATTCATCCAATGTTAGGTATTCATAGGCTGTAATCGCCAATACGATCCCCTGATGAACACCATGATTTGTCATTGTATCCAATTTTTGTTTTGGTACCCATTTAACAGGCACAGCATTTTCTTTTGCCAGTAATTTTAAGTGTTCAACTTTTTCACTTTTACTATCTTCTTGAAGAAACAGTTTGTTTCCTCGACCTTGCTGGATCGCTTCAATCGTAGCGTGATTGCCAAAGACAAAGTTATCTTCGATCTCTTCTTGCGAAACTTCCCGCTCTTTTCTAACTGCTTCTTTTTTAAACGGCTGATTTTTTTGTGGCTTATTCCCTTTGAAAGGACGTTTTTTATCATTTCTCATTCTTTTCACCTACTTTTTTTATACACCAGTTAATCAATTCTTCCAAACGTTCTGTTTGTTTCGTTAAATGTAGATACCCCATCAGGGATTCAAAGCCTGTGGCAATACGATACGTTGTGATATCTGCATTTTTAGCAGAAGTATGGCTTTTCGCATTACGGCCGCGTTTGTACATTAACTCTTCATTTTCTGACAGTAATTTCTCTTCCAGCATTGCTTGGATCAAAAAGGCTTGTGCCTTCGCTGAAACGTAATGTGTTGCCTGACGGTGTAAAATATTGGGTTTTGTTTGTCCTTGCTCGACTAGGTAATCACGAATATAAATCTCATAGATCGCATCGCCTACATAAGCCAAAGCCAAACCATTTAATTGTGTGTAATCTCTCATTCACTTCTTCTCCATCTAGTTCCTTGGGCTGTATCTTCCAAGGTTATTCCTCTATCTTTTAATAGATCACGAATCTCATCACTGCGAGCAAAATCGCGATTCTTACGCGCTTGATTGCGCTCTTCGATCAATTGGTCGATATCGTCATCCAACAATTCTTCTGATAAGAAGAAAATACCGAAAATACTTAACCATTGAGAGAATTGTTCTAGTGCTTTTTCTGTAACGGTCGTAGACACGATTTCTTGCTCGCTGTACTGATTCAGCCATTTAGCCAATTCATAAACGACAGTGATTCCATTTGCCGCATTAAAATCATCATCCATTTCAGTGGTGAAACGTGCTTCTAAATCTGCTAGTTCTTGTAATTTCTGACTATCTTCATCCAGTTGAATAGCAGCATCAGCTTTTCTAAAGGACAAGTTCTCAAAGGCATTTTTTAATTTTTGTAAATTGACGCCAGCCTCTTTCATTGTGGTTTCACTATAGCGAATCGGGCGGCGATATTGAGTTGTTGCCATAAAGAAACGCAACACTTGAGGGTCAACTTGTTTGACTAGTTCGTGAACTGTAACAAAGTTCCCCAAAGATTTACTCATTTTTTCATCGTCCTCACCAATCGTAACAAAACCATTATGCATCCAATAATTGGCAAATTTTTGACCCGTTTTTGCTTCACTTTGGGCAATTTCATTTTCGTGGTGAGGAAACTCTAAATCTTGGCCGCCCCCATGAATATCAATTGTATCACCTAAATGTTTCGTTGCCATGACCGAGCACTCGATATGCCAGCCGGGACGTCCCGCTCCCCACGGTGAATCCCAAGAAATTTCTCCTTCTTTTGCCCCTTTCCATAAAGCAAAATCCAAAGGATCTTCTTTCAATTCCTTTTCTACGCCAGTCCGTTGACTTGCTCCAACTTCTAATTCATCGATCGATTGATGGCTAAGTTTACCATACCCTTCAAACTTACGTGTCCGATAATAGACATCACCTTGTGATGTATAAGCATACCCTTTATCAATCAATGTTTGAATAAATGTTAAGATGTCTGGCATATGATCCATCACACGAGGATGAAGCGTTGCTGGTTTAACATTCAACATATTGGTATCTTCTTCAAAAGCATGGATAAATCTATCTGCAACTTCTGGCGCTGTGATTCCCAGATCCTTGGCTGCTCGAATGATTTTATCATCTACATCAGTAAAGTTCGAGACATAATTCACCTCATAGCCGCGGTACTCTAAATAACGTCTAATCGTATCAAACGCCATTGAGCTGCGGGCATTACCGATATGAATATAGTTGTACACGGTGGGTCCGCAAACATACATCCGGACTTTCCCTGCTTCGATTGGTTGAAAAATTTCTTTTTCTCTTGTTAATGTATTATAAATTTGAATCATACGCTACCTCCAATTTTTCTCCTTTGATTCTAACAACTTTTGCTGGGATCCCTACCGCTGTTGCATC
This sequence comes from Enterococcus rotai, assembly GCF_001465345.1. Taxonomy (NCBI): domain Bacteria; kingdom Bacillati; phylum Bacillota; class Bacilli; order Lactobacillales; family Enterococcaceae; genus Enterococcus; species Enterococcus rotai. The sequence goes on from NZ_CP013655.1 coordinate 1,023,913, forward strand.
ATCAGGAATATCTGTTAAAACAACAGCAGAAGCTCCGATTTTAGCTCGTTCGCCAATTGTAACGGGCCCTAATATTTGTGCATGTGCATGGATCATGGCCCCTTTTTTGACTGTTGGATGACGTTTTCCTGTGTCTTTTCCGGTTCCACCTAATGTTACACCGTGAAATAAGACAACATCCTCTTCAATTTCAGCTGTTTGACCGATTACGACACCCATACCGTGATCGATAAAAACACCTGGCGCAATCGTCGCACCGGGATGAATCTCGATTCCAGTTATAAATCGCCAAAATTGTGCATGGATTTTTGCCAATAAAAACAAGCGATGTCTGTATAAAAAATGAGAAAAGCGATGCCAAAACAATGCATGCAATCCTGGATAAGTCAGCAAGGCTTCCAATGTTGAACGTGCTGCTGGATCGTTGTTTTTGACTGCTTTAACAGCTCTCTTTAACCAACTCATATTTTTTACTCCTTTCATTTTATTTTAAACAAAAAAGCTTCACAAACTCGTCTTTTTTCGAAGCTCTAGCCTGCACAGCTAGATAATAAACAAAAAAAGCGTCTTTTAAACGAATTAACTTCGCTTAAAAGACGCTTCCGCGTGGTTCCACTTTTTTTCACAGGTTTCCCTGCCTCAAAACAGATAACGGTTGTTGGCCGTTTTCAGCTACATATCGCTGAAACTATTCAAAGATGCATTTCAAAAAGTGCTGACAACTGTTTTCACCATCCACAGTCTCTCTAAAGACACGCTCTTTTTTACTTCTTCTTCTCTACATATTTCGATTATAAAACGTTATTTAAATGATCTAAAGCTTTTTCTTTTCCTAAAAGTTCGATCGTATCGCCTAATTCTGGGCCATGCATTTGTCCTGAAACAGCTACACGGATCGGCATAAATAGATTTTTACCTTTTACGCCTGTTTCTTTTTGGACTGCTTTGATTCCCGCTTTGATACTTGGTACATCAACAACATCCATTGCTTCTAATTGTGCTTTGAAAGCAGCTAGAACTTCTGGAACTGTTTCTCCAGCTAGAACTTCTTTGGCAGCATCATCTAAAACTGGGTGTTCATTGAAGAACAATTCAGATACATTGACGATTTCAGCAGCATAACTCATTTGTGGTTGGTATAAGCTAACAACTTTTTTCAACCATTCTAATTTTTCACTGCTTGGTTGTGCTTCGACTTTGCCTTCTGCTACTAAATACGGAAGACACATATCTGTTAAAACATCTAAATCTAATTGTTTCATGTATTGGTTATTGACCCATTCAAGTTTTTTCCCATCAAATGCAGCTGGTGATTTACTTAAACGTTCTGGATCAAAGATTTTGATCAATTCATCTTGTGAGAAGATTTCTTCTTCCCCAACTGGTGACCAGCCTAATAAAGCCGTAAAGTTGAACATTGCTTCTGGTAAATAGCCAAGTTCACGGTATTGTTCGATAAATTGTAAAATCGATTCATCACGTTTACTTAATTTTTTACCTGTTTCAGAGTTGATGATCAACGTCATATGTCCGAATTCTGGTGCTTTCCAACCAAATGCTTCATAAACCATCAATTGCTTTGGTGTATTGGCAATATGATCGTCTCCACGTAGAACATGAGTGATTTTCATCATGTGATCATCTACTGCTACAGCAAAGTTATACGTTGGCATACCATCACGTTTTTGAATAACGAAGTCGCCGCCGATATTGTCTGATTCAAAAACGATTTCGCCTTTGACCATATCTTCAAATGTAAAAGAAGTGTTTCGTGGTACACGGAAACGAATAACAGGAACAAGTCCTTGTGCTTCTTTTTCTGCTTGCTCAGAAGGTGTCAAATTCGCACATTTACCAGAGTAATGCGGCATTTCGCTACGAGCACGTTGTGCATCTCTTTCAGCTTCTAATTCGTCTTCTGTACAATAACATTTATATGCGCGATTGCTTACCAACAGTTGATCGATCAAAGGTTGATAAATTTCGCCACGTTCTGACTGACGATAAGGACCGTATTCACCTGGTTTTTCAGGAGATTCATCCCAATCCATGCCTAACCATGCTAAGTTTTCCAACTGGCTTTTTTCGCCATCTTCGATGTTTCTCTTTTGATCGGTATCTTCAATACGAATAATAAAGTCACCATCGTTGTGGCGGGCAAATAAATAATTGAATAAAGCAGTTCTTGCATTTCCGATGTGCAAGTGTCCAGTTGGACTTGGTGCGTAACGTACACGTACTTTTGTCATTGTGCATTCCTCTTTCTATTTATCAAGTAAAGCGACCGCGATCGCTCCCATTCCTTCTTCTTGACCAATAAAGCCCATTTTTTCCATCGTTGTGGCTTTTAAATTGATTTGATTTAGCTCAATCTGACACGCTTTAGCGATGTTTTCTTTCATTTGTTCTAAATAAGGCTTCATTTTTGGTTGTTCTGCTAAAATTGTACAATCAATATTGCCAATAGTAAAGCCAGTAGTTAAAACTTTTTGATTTGCTACTTGTAATAACTTGATCGAATCGGCATCTTTAAATTCTGGATCTGTATCGGGAAACAAATGACCGATATCGCCAAGCCCTGCAGCGCCTAATATTGCATCAGTAATTGCGTGCAGTAATACATCTGCATCTGAGTGTCCTAATAATCCTTTTTCAAAAGGTAGCTCCACGCCGCCAATGATCAGCTTACGTCCTGCTACTAATTGATGAACATCAAAGCCTTGTCCAATACGTATCATATTTTCCACCTAGTTTCTTCTTCGTTTGACGATGGCTTCACCAATCAACATATCTTCTGGTGTCGTCAATTTAATATTTTCGTAACTTCCCAACACCATTGAGACAGGTAAATCACTATATTTTTCAATGAGGGAAGCATCATCTGTGCCTAAATAATGTTCTTGTTGTGCCCGAACATGCACAGCCAGCAAATCCGCTCCATAAAAGGCTTGCGGCGTTTGAACTTGCCATAATGTTTCACGTGGAACTGTTTCTTCAACGATCCCATCAACGACACGCTTGATTGTATCTTTGACGGGCACACCTAAAATAGCAGCTCTCGTTTCTTGAACTTTACGATGTAGTAATTTTAATTGCGCTAAGCTTACAAAAGGTCGGGCTCCGTCATGAACCATCACAATGTTTTTAGGGTCAAGTAATGCCTTTAATCCATTAAAAACACTGTATTGTCGCTCCGATCCGCCAGAGACGATCGTTATAGGATGCTTTTTCTTGTTCTCCTTCTTGACTACTGCTGCCAATAAATCTTGTTCATCTTCTTGTGTCACTAAAATAATATGTTTACATGCAGGGTCATTTAAAAAGGTATTTAACGAATAAGAAATAACTGGTTTACCGATCAAATGCAATAAAATTTTATTACGGCTGGCACCCATTCGTTTCCCTTGCCCTGCCCCCAACAAAATGACCTCATAATCCAGTGTTTTATTTCTATTTTCAGCTCTTTTCATTGGCTCTGTGTTCTTCTTTACGATCATCGATTCCGCGACCTGAATGTGCAGGTTTTGCAAAAATCATCCGACCAGCCGCCGTCTGTAAGGCACTAGTCACAACAACTTGAATATGTTCATTCATGTAATGTTGTCCATCTTCAACTACAACCATTGTGCCGTCATCTAAATAGGCCACACCTTGTTGGCGCTCTGTTCCAGCTTTGACAACCATTACGTTCATCGTTTCTCCTGGAATCACGACTGGTTTAACTGCATTGGCTAAAGCATTGATATTCAAGACAGGAACATTTTGAAATTCTGAAACTTTATTTAAGTTATAGTCATTGGTTACGACTACACCATCCAACAGTTTTGCTAATTTGATCAATTTACTATCTACTTCTGAAATATCTTCAAAATCACCCTCATACATTTCAACCGAGATGCCATCTTCTTTTTGCAATGCATTTAAAATATCCAATCCACGGCGACCACGAACACGTTTTAAGCTATCACCAGAATCTGCAATATATTGTAATTCATATAATACAAAATTAGGAATCAAAATAACCCCTTCTAAAAAGCCAGACTTAGCAATGTCATAGATCCTACCATCAATAATCACACTTGTATCCAAAATTTTATACTTATGAAAATGATCTTCTATTCTGCGATCTAGCACTTCACCTTCACTTTCGGCCGGAACTTTCTTTTGCTTAGGGGTAAAAATTTTACGCCATTCATCGATACGGGTCGTACCCATACGAAAGCCTAAATAACCAAAAATGATCATCACTAATATTGGTAAAACGCTATTTACAAACGGAATATTCAAGTTGTACATAGGAATCGAAATGATCGCTCCGATGATCAACCCAATGATTGCGCCCACACTCCCAAATAATAAATAGGTCAAGCTCATTTCATTTAATGCTGCTTCTACTTTTTTCACACCTGAAACAATATACTTTGCTAACCCTAACGATAAAATGAAGAAAATAAGTGCACCAATCAAACTGTTAGTAAAGTTATTGTTCAGCCATGTGTTATCTGCCTGCTTTGCCATGTCCCAAGCCATCGGTAATAATGAAATACCTAAACTTGCACCGGCAACGACCATCAGCAGTGTGATGACACGTTTTTGCATAGATTCATCCTCCAATATAGTCATACTTATTTTAAAGAATGACAGGAGAGACCGCCTTTAATTTGTTGCCACGATCTCTGTCTCTCATTCTACTTGAATACTTTTCTTAAGGTTTCTCCAATTGTAGCAACGCCGACAATCTCGATTCCTTCAGGTGGCGTCCAACCACCTAAATTGTTTTTCGGCAAATAAATCTTGGTAAACCCTAGCTTTTGTGCCTCACGTACTCGTTGCTCAATACTGTTCACACGACGTATTTCGCCAGTTAAACCGATTTCACCAATAAAACATTCTGTTGGTTTGGTCCCATTTTCTTTATAACTAGAAGCAATACTGACCGCTACAGCTAAATCGATTGCTGGTTCATTGATTTTGACACCGCCAGCTGCTTTCAAATAGGCATCTTGATTTTGCAAGAGTAAGCCAGCCCGCTTTTCTAGAACTGCCATGATCAATGAAACTCGATTGAAATCTAGCCCTGTGGTTGTTCGTTTAGCATTTCCAAACATAGTTGGTGTAACTAAAGCCTGTACTTCAACCAAAATCGGCCGCGTTCCTTCCATTGCTACAACGATTGCTGAACCTGTGGCATCCGCCAGTCGTTCCTCTAAAAAGACTTGCGATGGATTGGCAACTTCTTCCAATCCATGTTCTCGCATTTCAAAAATACCGATCTCATTAGTCGACCCAAAACGATTTTTGACTGCTCTTAAGATTCTGAACGTATGATGTTTATCACCTTCAAAATATAAAACTGTATCTACCATATGCTCAAGCATACGAGGACCTGCGATGGAACCTTCTTTGGTCACATGACCGACGATAAAAATCGCAATACCATTGGTTTTGGCGATTTTCAATAATTCAGCGGTTGTCTCACGGACTTGGCTCACACTACCAGCCACACTCGTTACATCTGGCTGCGTCATCGTCTGAATAGAGTCAATAATCACATAATCTGGTTCTAATTTCTCGATTGCACGAGAGATTTCATTCATATCTGTTTCAGCGTATAAGTAAAATTCCGTATCGATCGAACTTAAACGTTCCGCACGCATTTTGATTTGTTCGGCGCTCTCTTCTCCGGAAACATATAAGACTTTGCCGCCAATTTCTGCAAGTTGTTGTGATACTTGTAAAAGTAGCGTTGATTTTCCAATCCCCGGATCACCGCCGATCAAAACAAGTGAGCCTGGCACTACACCGCCACCTAGCACACGATTCAGTTCTACCAGCTTCGTTTTAACTCTTGGCTCTTTCTTAGGTACTACTTCCGCTAGACGTTGCGGTTGTGTTTTTTTACCAGTCAAACTCACTCTAGCACGACGATCTGTCGTATCTTGAATGATCTCTTCTGTCATCGTGTTCCACTGTCCGCAATTTGGACAGCGTCCTAAATATTTGGGGGAAATATACCCGCACGTTTGACATTCAAATTGAACTTTTGCTTTTTTTGCCATATGCTATCCCCTCATTTTGATGTATTCTTTATTTTACCATAGTTTAGGCCGCTTAGACTAAGACTTCCCACTGTAAAATACGCAGTTTTCCAGTGAATTTAGCTTAGTTTTTACCCGAAGAGCCAAAACCGCCTGTACGTTCGTTTTCTACGTCATCAATATCTGCTAAAAGAAATGGCTTAAAGATCCCTTGACCGATTCTTTCACCCTTTTCGATGATCATTTCTTCATAGCCAAAATTTAAAAACTGGAACATGATATGCCCTTCATTGCCTTCGTTATTATAATAATCACGATCGATCACACCCACACCATTCGCTAACATTAAAAAACGTTTCAATGGATTTGATGAACGACTAACTAATTCTAAATATTCATTTTCAGCCATATAGGCCTTGATCCCTGTTTTAACTAAAACTGGCTTTGGTGCAACGCCTTGTGCTTGCTGCTGCCAAATACTTGGTACAACAACCCTTTCAGCTGCTTCAAAGTCATAACCTGCGGCACCTTTTGTCGCACGTTGTGGAATCGTGATCCCTTGGTCTGAATAATCCGTAATAATTTCAAATCCTCGTTGTTTCATCAAAAATCTCCTCTACTTGTAAACTATTTCTATTTTAACATACTACACTGATTCCCTGTTTAGTTTTATAGTATCTTTACTATTCTCTTGTGCTTTTTTAATGTTTTCACATCATTTGGACTCATTTTGTTCATGAGATTGATGTTTATTCTCTTTTAACACCTCATAAAAAGTAAAAGCAAAAAATAACATCAGCCCAATGATACTTATTACATGAACATATTCAACTACCTGAAGGGCAGCAGGGTTATGAGTCCGGTGTGCAGTAATCTGTAAAACAGTTTTAACTGGTAGGTGCGCTTGCTTTGCTAATAACCACAAAACACTCATCAATAGTAACTGATGGGTTACACTACCTTTGGTTTGTGTACTATATTTAGTGATAATCCGTGTATCCTGCGGTAAACTTTCATTCTGATAATATTCTCGATTTAAAAAGTTTCCAGTTGCACTGATAAAACAGCTTAGCAGGAAAATTCCAAGCGGAAAAAGCGGCCGAAATAGTAACAGAAATAGCGAAAAGATAAATCCACCAAGATGGATGATTCTCGGATCGACATTAGGCAATAAACGATATAAAAATTTAATAACGATCGCTGAAGCAATGATCCCCAAAATATATGGAACGTATAAATTAACAGTCAGGCGATCGATCCCTAAGCGTAGTGAAACATAGAACGTGCCAAAAAGGAGCAAAAAGTTCATACACATTCCATTAGCAAATGTTAGTAAGTTTAGCCATATCGGTAGTTTCCACATTTTTCTTTGTCGGTTCAAATACCAAGCTGTGATCAAAAATAAACCAGAAAAACCAATAATGCCAGCATCTAAAAGCTGAGGATCAAACAGAAGTCGAGCCGAACGAATAAATAACAATAAAACAAAAAATCCTAGAAATAAAAAGAACTCTTTAAGCGATACCACTTGTTGGTTGACTTCATTAAAATCAATTTCATAGTCAGGATAATGCGTTACAGTATGGTAGGCAGCTATATACAATAAGGTATATTCACCTAAAACCAACGGAATCCTTAATTCTTTCGTCAGCATCAAAGAAGCGATCACCCCACCTAATATCAATAGGATAAAAAGATATTTTCTACCAGTCAAAGCTGAATACCCCTGCCTTTTCTCATGATAATTAACTGTGGTATTAGCGGCCGGCAACCATGAGGCACTAAGCCCTAGTAAAACCGCCGAAAACAGATAGGCTGGAAAATAAAATTGACCTAACACGCCGATCAAACACCCAGCACCACCAATCAGGATAGAAATGATCAGCACATTAAAACTAGTCAAAGCTAGCTTAAAACTTTTTAACAAAAAGATGCCTGTCATACGAAAGGTATAAAAAAGTACAAAAGGTAAAATTCTTTCCATCGTCGTGCCATCACTTAAACTCAGAAATAAAAAATAAGGGATGAAAATAACTGTATTGGATAAAATAAACGGCGCCACTTGCAAACAATTGCGGGCTAATTCTTTTAGTTTAGACATTCGTTGATCTCCTTTGAAACGGTTTGTTATGTTGGTAGTCTACCATGATAATGAAAAAAGTGAAATCATCCACTAATAGAAAAAAACGCCTATAACATAAACTATGCAATAGACGTCTCTTTTCATTAACTTTTTTCTGTTTATAACACTTCATCCACTAATTTCGTTTGATTTTTTTCTAAAACTTTGAAGAATGGATAATAAACCACCATGCTTAAAACAACTAAAAATACATAAAAAACAATATTCCGCCAATCCATCGTTGCTAAGTATGCTTGAGCAAAAAATGGAGTGAATGATGGATCAACGATAAACCCAAGTGATATCAGCCCAATTTTTTGAGCAAAATAGGTTAAAAATAGCGAAATGACTGGCATAATCAAAAATGGAATCCCTAAAATCGGATTAAAGACTATCGGCAATCCGAAAATAACTGGTTCATTGATCGAACAAATTCCTGGAACAAAAGATAATTTCCCAATCGTTCGATATTGCGGCACTTTGCTAAACATCATCAAAAGAACTAAGCCTAGCGTATTTCCAGCCCCACCTAAAACAGAGATCCGAAACATCTGTAAATTCATCAAATGTGTCATGGCTTCTCCATTGGCAGCTTGTTCTGCATTCAAACCGGTTTGAGCCACTCCCAGCGTAAAGACGATTGGAAAAATGATCGAGGATCCATTGATTCCAAATAACCACAAAACATTTCCTAGAGTGACGATCAACAGTAAACCACCTAAACTTCCTGCAATATTAACGGCTGGAGTCAACACGGACATGACGGCATCAGGGAATGTTTGATCGATCAGCCCTAAGAAAACCAAATTCAAGCCATAAAAAAGCACAATATTCGTCAACAACGGAATCAACGTATTAATAAACGTCACAACCATCGGTGGTACTGTATCAGGCAGCGAAATCTTAATATTTTTCACTTCAAAAAAACGGCTAACTTCAACAACTAAAAGTCCTAAGATAATAGCTACAAACAAACCGTTTGTTCCTAAGTAGGCTAACGATATCGTCCCTTCTTTAACAGGTGTACAAACGAGCAAGTATGTCACCATACTGACCATACCATTCATTGCAGCATTTAGTTTGTATTCATTTGATAAAGAGTAGGCTATCCCAAAAACACTGATCAAGCCAATGATCCCCATCGTCAGATTATAGGGGGCGGTGATCATATCATAATTAGCAACCGCAAATTCTTTCCAAGCAGCTAAAAACTTCATAAATACTCCAGCATGAGCAGGATCATACTGCTCCATATTAATCGGCGGATTAGCAAATATCAGGAAAAAAGAACCAATTACGATAAACGGTAACCCAAACATCATTCCAGTAGAAACTGCTTTAAGGTGCCGTTGATTACCGATCTTATTGGCAAACGGACTTAAAACATCATTTAATCGATTTACAATAGATTCTTTCGCATTCGCTGAATTTTTCATCAGGGATCCTCCTTAAACTTGCCAAGAGTTAAATTCAAAAGCTGACTCAACGACTTCATTTGGATCGTAACGATCAATAATTTTCGCATATTCTTCTTTATAGTCATTCGTCACATCTGCTTGGGGAATAACAATGCTCGCTTCGTTTAAGAAATGTTTTGAGTCTCGTCCCATCTCTTTGCCTCGAGTAGTATGTTTATCCAACGCAATATCTGGAATTTCAGGGACATACCCCATTGCAAAACTTTTGATCACAATATTTTTTAACAAATCAGAGGAACGGTCTTTTTCTGATTGGCATAAGTAACGAATCGCATGGAAAAAGAACATCGCGCGATCCGATTCATTGTATTGAAATTCTTTACGCATTTGATTTAAATTGTTGACCATAATTGCAGCATTTTCGTTGCCCATCCCAATATCTTCTACTGAAATTGCCAGCAACCGACGCCATAATTTTTCTTCAAACTGGGGTGAAGTGATATACATTTCATAAGCAAAATCGCATGCTGCCCGTTCATTACCACGGCGGATCGACTTTTGTAAAGCAGAGACTACTTCATCGCCATTTAAATTATTTCTAGTTTTAACTCTTGCCCAGGGATCATTAATATATTCTTGTTCTGTCATGTTATAATACTCCTAACTAAAATGATTTTAAGGGTGATTCATGTGAATATCGATAGTCTTGCAGAAAAATACCAATTGAATAAAACCGAGGTTCAAATTTTAAGGTATATGGCTGAGCATCGCCAAGAATTAAAGAATTTAGGTATTCGAGAAATTGCGAAACAAAGTTTTGTATCTACGGCTACGGTCGTTAATATGGCTAAAAAGATGAATTTTACAGGTTATAGTGAGTTGGTTTTTTATATTAGCGAATTCAACCTTAGCCAAGAACGTCTTGAAAACCATGATGTGATCACAACTTATGGCGAAGACTTTTTGGCGTTATTAAAGAAGTACCACGATAAAAACATCATGATTTTAGGTTCTGGTTTCTCACAAAACTTAGCCAATTACTTTTCTGAATACTTGAATCTTTATGGATTTAGAGCTACTTCTAATAGTCATTTAGAATTTTTAAGAGCGAGTCACCAAGATGATGTTCTGTTGATTTTCATCAGTAATTCCGGTAATACCGGTAGAATGTTTGAACTAGCAGAAATCGCCCAAGCCAATGAACTAGAAAGCATTTGCTTTGTCGGCAATGATCAATCGACCATCAGCAAACTGTCCACACTTTCTATCAGTACAAATACTTATTCTCCGAGCTCCCATCAAGATTTTTACCCTCAGCTATTTTTTGGTACAGTTCTAATTCAATTTGAATTATTAATGAGTTACACACTTCAAAATTTACAGTAGAAGAACGATTCGGCCGATGTTTCTTCATGTGCATTATAGTTGAAAAAAACCAGAACTAGAAGCGCTTTCAGACAGATTTAAACATGTTTACCAATTTATAAACATGTTTGACTTTTTTAAAATGAAAACCTCTGTGAAAAATTTTACGAAATTTACTTTTAATCTTTTTTTAATCTAAGCTTTCTGTTATAATGGTTTTCACATTTACTATATAATAGTAGATGAATGATCATATCAAAGGAGAGATAGATGTATGAAAACTGTTTACAATTTTTCAGCAGGTCCCGCCGTTTTACCTAAAAGTGTATTGGAAAAAGCACAATCCGAATTGGTGAATTATGAGAACAGCGGCATGTCCGTGATGGAGTTGAGTCATCGTTCCTCCCTTTTTGAATCGATCATTGAAAATGCTGAAACCTTACTCAGAGAATTAATGACTATTCCTGATAATTATAAAGTGCTCTTTTTACAAGGAGGCGCTAGTATGCAATTTACTATGGTTCCTTTAAACTTGGCACAAAATAAAAAAGCTGTATATGTCAATACTGGTTCATGGGCAAAAAAAGCAATCAGTGAAGCGAAAAAACTTGGTATTGTCGATGTTGAAGTAATTGCATCAAGCGAGGACAAGAATTTTACTTATATTCCTGAAATCCGCAAAGAAGATATTCCTCAAGATGCTGCTTATGTCCATATCACGACCAATAATACAATCGAAGGCACAACCATCTTTAATCTACCTGACACAGGAGATGTACCAATTGTCGCGGATATGTCTTCTAATATCTTATCAATTGATTATAATGTAGCTGATTTTGGCTTGATTTATGCTGGAGCGCAAAAAAATATTGGGCCAGCTGGACTGACCGTCGTGATTGTTCGTGATGATTTGATTGGGCAAGCAGATGTTCTTAGCGCCATGTTAGATTATGACATCCATGCGAAAAATGGCTCAATGTACAATACACCACCAACCTACAGCATCTATATGGCAAAACTTGTCTTTGAATGGATCAAAGAACAAGGTGGCGTTCGTCAAATGGAAAAACAGAATAAAGAAAAAGCAGCGATTTTATATGATGCCATCGACTCATCTACACTATTTTCTTCACCTGTAACGCCTAAAGACCGTTCAATCAACAATATTCCATTCATTACAGGAAGCGATGAACTAGATAAAAAATTCAACCAAGAAGCCTTAGCAGCAGGTTTTGAAAACTTAAAAGGTCACCGTTCTGTAGGTGGTATGCGCGCTAGTTTATATAACGCCTTTCCTAAAGAGGGTGTTATAGCTTTAGTTGATTTGATGAAAAAATTTGAAGCAGAAAACGGAGGCACAAAATAGATGTATGATATTAAAACATTCAATGCAATTGCACCTGTTGGTTTAGCTCGTTTTAACGAAGAGAACTTTACGATCAATCAATCAAATTCTCCTGCTGGAATTATCTTACGCAGTGAAAAACTCCATGATTATGACTTTCCCGCTTCTGTTCTGGCTGTCGCTCGTGCAGGTGCAGGAACGAATAATGTTCCCGTCAAACAATGTACCGAAGACGGTATTGTGGTTTTCAATACTCCAGGAGCCAATGCCAATGCTGTAAAAGAGTTGGTTATTGCCTGCTTGCTTTTATCTGTTCGCCCGATTTTAAAAGGCTCTAATTGGGTTCAAACGTTGACAGGAACAGACACTGAAGAACAAGCCGAAGCACAGAAAAAACAGTTTGCTGGTACTGAATTAGAAGGCAAAAAACTAGGTGTGATCGGTCTTGGCGCGATTGGTGCGATGGTTGCTAACGATGCCTATCGCTTAGGTATGGAAGTGACTGGTTTTGATCCTTTCGTTTCTGTTGATACAGCTTGGAGCATTTCACGCCGTGTTAAACGAGCACAAAGCATGGACGAAGTCTTAAAAACCTGTGACTTTGTGACGGTTCACGTTCCTTTATCTGAAAATACCCATCATTTGATTGGCAAAAAACAATTAGCACAAATGAAAGAAAATGCTGTTTTGCTGAACTTTGCTCGTGGTGAATTAGTAGAAACTACTGCTGTGATCGAAGCTCTTGATAATGGAGAAATCAGCAATTTTGTGACTGACTTCGCCGATGAACGATTATTACACAATGACAAAATCTTAGTTTTACCTCATCTAGGTGCTTCTACAGAAGAAGCTGAGATCAACTGTGCCAAAATGGCCGCACGTACGTTGAAAAAATTCTTAGAAACAGGGAATATCAAACGTTCTGTCAATTTTCCAACTGTAGAAATGGCCTTTAATTCACCATTCCGTTTTACGATCGTGCATAGAAATGTTCCGAATATGCTGGGACAAATCTCAACAGGAATCGCAAATTTAGAAATCAATATCGATACGATGATCAACCGTAGTCGTGATGATTACGCCTATACGATTGTTGATATTGCTGAAACAGATGAAGCAAAAATCAATGCTGCCGCTGAGAAAATTCAAGCTGCTGAAAATATCATCCGTGTACGCACAATCAAAAATACTGAGGTGGTGAGCTATTAATGGTTATGATTCATCCTTTTAAGAGTATTCGCCCAGCAACTGAATTCAGCGAAAAAATCGCTACATTACCCTATGATGTTTTGAATTCTGCTGAGGCACGAGAGCTCGGCGCAAATAATCCTTATTCTTATTTGCATATCGATAAAGCAGAAATCGATTTACCAGAGACACTTTCTCCTTATGATGATCAAGTTTATGAGAAAGCTGCTAGCAACCTGCAAACTTTTTTGCAAAAACAATGGCTGATACAAGATGACCAGCCGCTTTTATATCTCTATGAGTTAACAATGAATGGACGTGCTCAAACAGGACTCGTAACGTGTACTTCGATTACTGATTACACGAATGGTAGGATCAAAAAACATGAATTTACCCGTCCAGAAAAAGAAGTTGACCGCATTCGCCATATTGAAGCTTGTGATGCTAATACTAGCCCGATTTTTCTAACGTATCGCCGAAACGAACAAATCCAAACAGTGACAGATGAATGGAAAAAAACGCATAAGCCAGTCTATGATTTTACTAGTTTCCATGAGGTCACTCATCGTGTTTGGCTGATCGATCAATCAGAAGTAATCGATCAACTAGTTACAGCTTTTGCCCAAGATGTAGCAGCATTATATATCGCTGATGGTCATCACCGAACAGAATCAGCGGTAAAAGTCGGTCAAAAGAAAAAAGATGCCCAACCTAATGCAGCAGACACAGCTGAGTTCAACTACTTTTTATCAGTGATTTTTCCTAAAGAAGAACTGGAGATTTTAGATTACAATCGGGTTGTCAATGTTCCAATTGAAGCAGATTTCTTTGAACGTCTAAGCGCTAATTTCTCAGTTACAAAAACCGAAACAGGAAAACCTGACCAACCGAAAACGTTCGGTATGTATTTAGATGGACAATGGTATACATTGACTGCTAAAGAATCGCTTTTATCTGATGATCCTGTTGATGGTTTAGATGTTTCTTTGCTACAAAATCATGTATTTGCGGAGATTTTCGACATTCAAGATGTTCGTACCGATAAACGGATCGATTTTGTCGGTGGAATTCGTGGAATGAAAGAATTAGAACAATTAGTTGATAGTGGTGAGTGGACAGCAGCTTTTGCTATTTACCCAACTACAATGGATGATTTATTAAATGTGGCCGATGCTGGAAAAATCATGCCACCAAAATCAACGTGGTTTGAACCAAAATTATTGAGTGGATTATTTGTGCACGACCTAGAGACAAATGACGTATAAAGCTGTAAAATAGAAGAATAAAATCGAAGCTTGGACAAAAGCAAAATTTTTGTCCAAGCTTTCTTGCAAATAAACGGAAATGGCTAGATAATAGCCTTATGTAAAATACTCTGGAAGAGTTAGGAAATAAGTGAGGTCAACCATGCGAAAACAATTAAAAGATGCAAAACGAATCGTTATCAAGGTAGGAACAAGTACGTTGATCTACCCCAATGGTAATATTAATTTAAGTGCCATTGATCAATTGGCATTCACCTTATCCGATTTGCGCAACCAAGGTAAAGAAATCATCTTAGTCTCTTCTGGTGCGATCGGTGTTGGGTTGAATAAATTAAACATGGACAAACGACCCCCGACCATTCCAGAACAACAAGCAGTAGCGGCAGTTGGGCAAGCGGAGTTGATGAACATTTACAATCAGCGTTTTTTGACTTATAGCCAGCAAATTGCCCAATTATTATTGACCAGAGATGTAATCGAATATCCTGAAAGCCGCAAAAACGTAACAAACACAATAGAGCAACTCCTAGAAATGGGCATCATTCCTGTCATCAATGAAAATGACACTGTAGCAATCGACGAATTAGATCATCTAACAAAATTTGGCGACAATGATCAACTATCGGCAATCGTAGCTCAACTGATACAAGCAGATGCGTTGATCATGTTATCTGATATTGATGGGTTCTTTTCTGATAATCCGAATACTAATAAAGACGCCACACTCTTTTCAGAAATCAATGAGATCAACGACGAGCTTTTACAATTAGCAGGTGGCAAAGGCAGCCGCTTTGGAACTGGCGGTATGTACAGTAAATTGAAAGCTGCAGAACGTGTACTAGCACATAATGGCGCTATGATTTTAGCAAATGGGCAACAACCTAAGATTATTTTTGATATTTTAAATGGTGAAATGATTGGTACGTTATTTATTTAGTTCAAAAAAGGAGGAACGTTTCATGACTGATTTAATACAATTAGGCAAACAAGCGAAAGAAACAGCTTATCAACTAGGTTTGATGGACGCAAAAACAAAAAATGATCTGTTACTGCATATGGCGGATGAGCTAGAAAAAAATACTGCTACAATCTTACTCGAAAATCAGAAAGATTTAGCCACAGCCACAGAAAACGGGATTACTGAAACAATGCTTGATCGTTTACGTTTAACTGATGAACGAATTAAAGAAATGGCAGATGGCATCCGTCAAGTTGCAACTTTGCCTGATCCGATCGGTGAAGTCGATAAAATGTGGAAAAATGAAGATGGCTTGATGATCGGTAAACAACGTGTGCCACTGGGTGTAATCGGCATCATTTATGAATCCCGTCCAAATGTGACGACAGATGCAGCAAGTCTTTGTTTTAAAACTGGTAACGCTGTGATTTTACGGGGCGGGAAAGAAGCCTTCTACTCAAATCAAATCCTTGTTACGATTTTACAACAAGCCTTAGCACAAAAAGGCGCTTCTCCTTTTGCGATTCAGTTTGTTGATGACACCTCTCGGGAAACGGCGCAAAAATTGATGAAATTAAATGATTATTTAGATGTGTTGATTCCTCGTGGTGGTGCTAATTTGATCAAAACAGTCTTAACAACTGCAACTGTTCCAGTGATCGAAACAGGAACTGGCAATTGCCATGTTTATATTGATAAAGATGCCCAATTAGAAATGGCTACTAATATAATCGTCAATGCAAAATGCCAACGTCCTTCTGTCTGTAACTCAGCAGAAACATTATTGATCCATCAAGATGTGGCGAAGGATTTTCTACCTGTAATCGAAAAAGCATTAAGTGAATATAATGTAGAGCTACGTGCGGATGAACGAGCACTAGCTATTTTTGAACAATCAATTCCAGCCACTGAAGAAGATTGGGAAACGGAATTCAATGACTTCATTTTAGCCATTAAAGTTGTAGACTCTTTAGAAGAAGCGATTCATCATATCAATCGCTACAATACCAAACATTCTGAAAGTATCATCAGTGATAATTATTTTGCTACACAACAATTTTTACAGCAAGTTGATGCAGCAGCCGTTTATGCCAATGCTTCGACACGATTTACAGATGGATTTGTGTTTGGTTTTGGTGCAGAAATCGGTATTAGTACGCAGAAGTTACATGCACGTGGGCCGATGGGCTTAGCAGAATTAACTTCTACGAAATATATTGTTTATGGTGATGGGCAATATCGAAAGTAAAACTAGTAAAAAAATTCCTTAGAGACGATTGTCTATCTAAGGAATTTTTTCATATTCTTTATTCATTATGTCCCGATACATACCTGGAATAGACTCCCAAGAAACAAAAGATATTCGTCGTACGTAGATTCCTTTATGTTGTACTAATGCATAGTTTTTTCCTTCAGGCGCTTGACCTCCAGAAAAAGTCAATTTACTTCCACCACCAAAAGGATCGTCCGCTACCCAAATATCCTCATAAGGATCTGGGAATTGTAACCCCTCTTTACTTTCTTCATACTTTTTTCCCCCATTATAGGTAACTTTCGTAGGCAAAGTGGCATACCCTATTTTCATTTCCATAAATGGATTAAACCGATCTACCCATTGATTTTTATATTGATACACGTTCAAAAAAATCACCGCAACTAGCAAAACGAGAACGGTTGTGATCAAGCCATATTTATACACTTTTTTTAACTTTAAATCCGTATCGATTCTTTTTACCATTTTTGAATCTCCTCTCATAAACTCATCTAAAGTAATCCCAAACAACTCACTTAGACTTATCAACATGTGCACATCTGGATAAGTACGCCCTGTTTCCCAACTAGAAATCGTTTTGTCAGATACATTCAATTTTTCTGCTAAATCTTTTTGTGTCCATTCATTTGTATTCCGATATTTTTTTAATTGCGTTTTTAGTTCCACTATCCAAGCTCCTTTCTAACTCTAATTTATAATAAAAAGATGCGTTAGACTACCTTGTATTTGTAGAAAGAGGATAATCTAGGTCTCTATATTTTGTAGAATGCTTATATAGCAAGACTTTCCCTTATGTTTATTATATCAAAGAGAGAGAACTTTTTACGGAGATCTTTTATTCCTATTGCTTATTTTTTACAATCATACTTTCTTCAGATATACATTTAGAATTCCTTTTGATACACTATCTATAACTGCGAATGATACAATAGAAAGTTATACACAATTAAAAAAAGGAGGATTTCTCATGAAACGTGATGGTCACACCCACACAGAATTTTGTCCACATGGAAAAGTGGAAGATACTGAGCAATTGATTCAACAGGCAATTCGTCTAGGTTTTAAAGAATACTCCATTACAGAACACGCTCCTTTACCTAAGGGTATAGAAAAATTTGCAGCGGGAGACCCTGAGGTGTGGAAAACTGCCTCGATGGCTTTAAATGATGTGGATAACTATTTTAAAAGGATGAATCGCTTACGAAAAAAGTACGCTTCTGACATCATTATTCACATTGGCTTTGAGTTAGATTATTTTTCAGAGTTTGAAGGATGGACCCGTGATTTTTTAGCGGAGTATGGATCTCAAACTGATGATAGTATTTTATCGGTACACTTTCTTGAAGGGGAAGGTGGATTACGCGGAATTGATTACTCATTTGAAGAATATAAGACAGGTGTTGTTGATTATTTAGGGAGTTTCCAAAAGACTCAAAAGTCCTACTATCAAAAGGTTTTAGCCTCTCTAGAAGTTGATTTTGGTCCTTTTAAACCTACACGTTTAGGTCATATTTCTTTATGCCAAAAATTCGAGCGTTTCTTTGAAGAACCAACTGATTATTCTTTCGAAAATACTGCACTTGTCCACACCCTTTTGACACGTATACAGCAGGAAAAATACAGCTTAGATTTAAACACTGCCGGATTTTATAAACAGGGTTATCAACAGAGTTATCCACAGGTGTGGATAACTGAAAAGGCTATCGAACTAGGCATCCCATTTGTTTATGGGTCTGATACACATTCACTAGCTGATGTTGGGCAAGGATACGAGAAAATTACACAATACCTTTAAAAAAGAGCAAGACTTGTGAAAAGTTATCCACAAATCTTGCTCTTTTTACTTAAGTCATCAACTGATGTGTATTGTGTATAAGGTAGTCCTATACTGATTATTTTATAGCAATTATTATATGCTTATTTTTTTAAATTACACAAAATAATCCAAAAATACGCTATTACACCTTTTTTTCCTATTGATACCTCTCAAAACCCTTTTAATTTCTTTAATTTTTTCTTTCTGACAATCAATTTTTCAACGGATATGCTAAACTATATATATTCTATTTATTACGTTGCGAGGTCGATTATGAAGAAAAAAATGCAAGCATTTATCAAAGAAAACTGGCCTTATATGACCGCCAGCTTTTTTATTCCCTTTTTTGTGATGGTCATTGTTTATTTAAGTATTGGTATTTACCCCGGTAGTAGCCGAAGTGTGATGGCCAGTGATTCTTTTTCACAATTTTCCAATTTTCACGCTAGTTTTAACAATATGCTACATGGTAAACAAAGTATTTTTTATACATGGAATGCATCGTTGGGATTAAACTATCTTTCCCTGATTTCTTATTATCTGGGTGGACTATTTACCCCGCTCGTCCTATTCTTTAAAAACCAAAATATCCCAGATGCACTATATCTGATCACCTTACTGAAAATCGGTTCAGCTGGTTTGGCTTTTTGGGTCTTTGCTAAGAACACTTATAAAATGCCTAAGTGGGGACATGTCATGCTTAGTGTACCCTATGCTTTGATGTCTTTTGCAACCGCACATTCTGAAATTATCATGTGGTTAGATGCATTTACTTATCTGCCTTTGGTTATTCTCGGTATTCATCGTCTGATGGATGAACGAAAACCAACACTGCTATTTGTCAGTTATCTGCTCTTGTTCATTTCCAATTTTTACATGGGCTTTATGATTGGTGTGTTCTCATTCTTGTACTTTATCGCTCGAATGTTGACGAATTGGAAAGTATACAAACAACGGATCATTCCTTATGGTCTGACTTCTCTTTTAGCAGGAGGCGCTTCGATGATTTTAGTGCTGCCCGCTGTTCTTGATTTACGTGCAAATGGCGAAACATTATCTGAAGTCACTCAGTTTAAAACAGAAGCCACTGCTTTTTGGGATATCGTCATGAAAAACATGATCGGTGTGTATGATACGACCAAATATGGTTCGATTCCGTTTATCTATGTTGGTCTGCTTCCACTAATTTTCTGTATCTTTTACTTTGTCACAAAGGAAATTCCACGGAAAAACAAATTCTTATTTGGTAGCCTATTTATCATCTTGATTGCTAGCTTTTATATCACGCCGCTGAACCTATTTTGGCACGGGATGCACGCACCGAATATGTTCTTGTTCCGTTATAGTTTTTTATTTTCTTTCTTAGTGGTTTTATTAGCAGGATACGGCTTTGAAAAATTTAAAACAGATGATCTCGGCGTCTTAGCAGGTTCTACGATTATGTTGATCGCTATTTTCGCCTTAGCGGAAGGTACAAAAAACGCCACAAGTTATGACTATGTTCCGATTTCGGCCTTTGTCATTACAGCTTTATTTTTACTCTTGTATCTAGCTAGTATCGTCTTTTATCAACTGAAAAAAATACCGATGCATTATCTGATTATATTATTGCTGTTGCTCGTCTCAACAGAGGCATTCATCAATACTAATACAATGCTAAAAGGTATTCTCGATGATTGGAACTATGCTTCACGTAGCCTTTACTCTGAGCCTTATCCATCCATCAAAAAATTAGTGGATAAAACAAAAAAAGAAAATGATTCTTTTTATCGGTTGGAAAACTTAAATCCTGTTTCTTCTAATGATAGTATTAATTACGGTTACAGCGGAGTCAGTTTGTTTTCTTCTATCCGAAATCGTCATTCTTCTTCTTACTTGAATGACTTAGGTTTCCGTTCTAGAGGAACTGGTTTGAATATTCGCTACCCTAATAATACGTTGTTAATGGACTCACTTGTTGGAATCAAATACAATATTTCGGAAAGTGATCCCTTGAAATTTGGCTTTTTCCCAACAGATAAAGCAGATAAATTTTCATTATACGAAAATAGTAATGCGTTGCCATTAGGCTTTTTAGCTGATAAAGATATTTATAAAGTCAAACAGCCCGCCAACGATAACTTAACCAGTCAAACGGAGTTATTCAATGCATTATCTGATAAACAAGAAAATTATTTCAAATTTTATCAACCAACGATTATTAATAAAACAAATGTTAAAATCGAGCAAAATGCTGGATCAGTAACTTATAGAGAAATTCAAAACAACATTTCTAAAGATATTACTTGGACAGTTGATGTACCAGCTAATACTCAAGCGTATCTTAGCTTATTCCCAACAGATTTCGCTCAACTAGAAAGTTCAAGTGCAACGATGTCGGTCAACGGTGTTAGCCAAAAATCACAAATCAACATTACAGGACAGTATTACAATATCGGCTATTACGATAAACCAACTACTGTTACCTTTACAGTGAGCTTTTATGGCACAACAACCGTTAGTTTTATGGAACCTAAAGTTGTCGGTTTAGATACCAAAGCCTTTGAATCATCTGTTCAGGCAATCCAAGCCAAAGGCGCTGATCTAACTGCTAAAGGACGAAAAGCTGTAGGTACAGTGAACGCTGAGAAAGACCAGGTCCTTTTAACAACGATTCCTTACGATAAAGGCTGGAAAGCGTATGTTGATGGAAAAAAAGTACCGGTCGAAGCGTTTAAAAAAGCCTTTGTCAGCATTCCAGTAACACAAGGTGAGCATACGATTGAATTTGTTTATCTACCGGAAGGTTTTATACCTGGTGCGATTTTGTTTGTTGTTTGTATCGGGGGATTTGTGGTTTATGTACGATTTACGAATAAACCTAAACTCACTTTAGTAAAACCTAAAAAAAGAAAACGGAAAAAACGTTAAAATGATCTTTTGTGAAGAGGTTGGGACAGAAGTGTTTAATCCCGAGAACCAAGTAGGTACTGTGCAACATCAGCTCGTACCTCGCTGTGTTTTACAGCAATAAGAAAGAATTCACGAAAATTGCCAAGAATCACAGTGAGTTTACGAACTGATGATTCTTGGTACCTACTTGGTGCTCTTCAAATTTTTGTGAATTCTGGCTTATTTCCGAAGGGATTGCTTCTGCATCTACGGTTCTCGTTTCACTCCGATCCTCGAAGCATGGAGGACCGTTTGCTCCCACCGTTTATCCGGATTCCAGGTGTCTGGGATATGACTCGAAGAGTTATGTCTCAGGCACTCTTTTTTTATTACACTGACTTTTTTTATTCTTAACACTTAGAACAAGCAGATAGGATTGACGAGTAAAAAATCATATATTATCATTAAAATAGGAAAGTAGCCTACTAATCGAAAGTTTAACTATGAAACTATTTTGAATTAGCTCAAACATAAACTTATACTAGAATGGAGGACTAGCTATGAACAAAGCAAAACCTATTTCAATTTTTGGTACTAATTTAGCGATAATCATCTATTACTTTTTACCAAGAATCCAAATTACAACACTGTCTCCACATTGGAATATGTTTTTTAATTTTAGACCTATTTTGGTAACAATAATTACATTATCTATGTTGATGATCACTTTTCAAAAAGCCTATTCTAACAAATGGAAGAGTGTTCATCTAAGTCGAATGGTTACAGGTGCCTATATCTTATTTCTACTAGCTACGCTTTTCTATTTTATGATGCTTGAATTTGTAGGGTAAACGCTAAAAAAGCAATCGTAATTACGACTGCTTTTTTGTATAAGCAACACTTTTATCTTATAGCCTAGCGATCAATCACACTTCTCAATCGCTTCTATAAACCACTGCCTAAATTGTTCTTCCTCAATATCCACACACACTCGGCAATTAATCTCTTTCCCTAAGTACCCAGCCAAATCAACTAAAGTAGCACCAGCAGTCAAGCTACCTTGTGTTTCAATTGCCACATAAGATTCTTTAACCTCAAACATTTCCGGCGCTAATAAATAGGCCACAGCACAGCCATCATACATTTTTAATCCTGTATCTAAACTGCCACCACGATATTTGCTAAATAAATGGTCGATCATATCACCTGTTTTATTCATTTTCTTGATTCGCATACGATCTTCAGGTAATATTAACGCCTTCTCTCCAACATCTAAGCTTACCATCGTCAATGGAATCTTACTTTCAAATACGATTTTAGCCGCTTCTGGATCTGCAGCAATATTAAATTCAGATAATATTCCGTAATTTCCTCTCCCCAAAGAACCACCCATGATCACCAGTTCTTCAATTCTCTCCACACATTCCGGATAAATTCTAAGTAAAAGAGCAATATTCGTCAGCGGACCGATTCCCACAATCGTTGTTTTTTCTTTAGACTCCATCAAGACTTTATACATCTCAAGCACTGCATGATTTTTTGTTAATAGTTCATATTTTGATTCGGGAAATTCATAGCCGTCCATCCCAGTGCTTCCATGAATATCGCTTGCATTGATCGCTTCACGAAGTAATGGTCGATCTGCTCCGATTGCCACCGGAACTTCTTTCCCCCAAAAAGCGAGCAGTTTAAGTAGATTTTTGGTTACCTTATCTACACTGACATTACCAGCAACAGTCGTAAACAATCTAACGTTCAGCCTTTCATCAAAAAGCGCCGCTGCAATTGCTACTGCATCATCGATTCCTGGATCTGTATCGATAATGATTTTTCTTGTTTTTTTCACGTTACGTAATCCTTCCTTTTCAACTAAAATTATCTGAAAAAGCCTTTCTCCCATGCTCATTTCAGAAAATTAAAGCTACCCCTTTTTTATAAAAAAGGGGGAAACAGAAAAAGTGCCTGTTTCCCCGCCTTCTTCTATTTTAATAATCTAACTGTTTTAAATGCAGCAAAAATGATTCCTGCGTTAAACGCTTGATTGTATATAATCGTTCAATTTGTTTCCGAATTTTTTTGTCTTCTTTTGCTGTAGGATCAAAAACATCCATTAACTTGCTGATACCATATTCCATGATCATACCTGTTCCGCCGCTACCAACTGCAAAACCTAGCATGTCTGTATCGTTTAGTTGCCCCTTTTTGATTTCAGCAATGGTTTGACTGAAATCACCTTCAACAATAATTTCATCTGTCTTCTTGTCTAATTCCTTTGCTAATTCAGCTTTCGTGCTTACTCTCACTTGCTTACTATTCATCCAAAAAAACCTCCTTTTAAATTATTATACGCTATTCACATTTTTTTACTAGTGGGACTTAAGCAGTACAAAAAGGGGGAATGAAACCATTTCTAGCTTCATCCTCCCCTCTTTTATGATCTTGTCATGACCTCTTCAACTAGTGAAGCAACTTTGCCTTTACTTCGCTCAATCAATAACGCCAACTGAATAAATGCAAAGAGCACATTACTTTGTTTTGAATAAGCAAAATATCTGGATTCCCAACTCGTAACATATTGTTCTTTTTCTTTTCTCGTATCTTTGAATCCATACAATTGATCGCCATACTTATAAAAAATATTGATCAGACGCTCATTTAAAAATGAGTATTTTGTTTCACCGACATTCGCTAGCGGTGCAGCTCCTAAATTAACCGAGCGATAGCCACGATTTTGATAGTCTGTGATAAAATGCGTTAGCATGAAATCTGCAGTATACTTCGGTGCTGATTCACGATATCGAAGCAAATCATAGGACATTTCACGACCTTGAACAATTGGTTTAGCTGAAATAAAACCGATCACTTCATGTTGCTCATTCCGTAAAACACCTACATCGCTCAACCCTAAGTATTCTTGATCAAAATAACCACAGACAAAATTTCTCTCCCGTTGACTACCTAGCCACTCCTCAGACACATGCCCTAGTTCTTGAAACAGCTCAGCTGAAATAGGCTCATGATACAGCCTAAATGTATATCCTAAATTCGTTAAATGTTGTAACTCCATCTGATCAGGCGCAAAAGAAATTGAGGCTTTATCTTTACCAGAAAAACATACAAGCCCTTCTTCACCAGCTTTCATGAAATTAAACCCTAAATCGTGCAGGATCATGGTATATTTTTCGCTAACTCGATAAAATGCCGCTTGATATCCAAGCAGATCAGCTGCATCCATAAATGCTAGCGTAGCTTCAGCCCACTTCTCTTGATTTCCAACAGGATCAGCCAAAAGAAAACACTTATTGGCTTTGATTTGATAGGCAAATAAAACTTCATCTTCACCATTTTCTTGATAATAATAATAGGAGTAATTTTTTAAGTACAGTAAATGACTGCCTTCTGTACCTCCATATTTCTCGATCAGAGCTGTTAAACGATCTCCTTGATACGGATCACCTAAATGTTTGGACGTCTCTGCCAAGTATTGATAGAGCGTGATCAAACCGATCATCGAAATCCCTAATCCAATCAAACCAGATAGCCAGACATCATCCGATGGAAATAACAGAAACATGTGAGGAATCGGACCTACTTTATCCGGGTGAGAGCTATAATACCCCGCTACAGCATAAATAATGAATAAGAAACTGAATAAAATACTATCAACTGTTAATGCACCCCAAGAATAGACAAACTTTTCCCGATAAAACTCTTTTCTTGCTAAAAAAACGGCGGATAGAATTATCAGATAGACCAGTACCAATTGCCATGAAGCTGTTCTGGAAATGGTATTGATGATCCCAAAAATCAACAAGCCAATCGTTGGCCAATAGGCTTTTTTCACTTTCATCGAAATCCCTCTGGCTAGTCCTAATAGTAAAAAACCAATCAGCATATTAAACGTTTGATCTAAAAAATCAAACGAAAACGGCAATAAAAGTTTAAACAGTCGACTAACATTCGATAGATTTGTGATCGTAGACAATAAAACCATCATGATCCCGGCAAAATAAAGTGCCGCTACTAAAATAAAGTGTGCCGCTTTTTGTGAAAACATCCGTGGTAAATTATCAAAAAATCGATTGATCTTGATTCCTGTTTGATGAATAAACAAAATAATTCCAGTCATAAACGGCAATACGTAATAAAATAAACGATAATAAATCAACCATACAACAGCTGTCGATTGGCTCACACCTAATTGAGATAAACCTAAAATCATCAGTACATCAAACGTCCCCATTCCTCCAGGCACCATCGTCAGCATTCCGATCAAAGTAGCGATCACAAACATTGGATAAACAGATATCAATGATACATCGACTTGCATCAAAGCCCCCACGCTTAAAAAAACCAACATCGCACCTAGCCATTGCCCCAGTGACGCACCAAACAATAAAAATATTCCTTTCGGAAAAAAATCTTTAAATAAAGTATATTTTTTTAATTGCGTAAATAGCAATAATGCTGGCGCAATCAAACTTCCAGCAAGTAACCAAACCCAATATTCTCGGAATAAGCTATCTGGTCGAATAAAAAAAACATCAACAAACGCAATAAACGCTAAAATCGACAGACCAGAAATCATAAATAGAGCCGCTTTAGAGACCGTTGCAACAACTTTTTTACGCGGCGTGTCTTTTCCATAAAAATTAGCCCGTAGCGTTGCCCCAACGACACCGCCAAAACCTGCAAGATTATTGATCGTATTGGTGACCCAAGCAGACACAAACCACTCCCAGCGGTTCATTTTAGGCTTGCCTTGTTCCTCAAGTACACTTACGACCACAAAATCATATAAAAGCATCGGTAAAACACCGATCAAGCCTGCTGAAATCATGCCGAGAATCCGAAAACGATTCTGTTGTCCCATTGTATGAAAGACATCTTCCCACGTCATGCCCTGCACAATATGGGTTACTTGATTCGCTACAAAAATCAGCACAGAACCAAGAAATATTAGTTTTAATAATAAACTATGCTCTTTCATCCAATGAAATAACTGGTCTATTTTGTTTTTCATTTGTTCACCGCTTTTCTTATGATCCAGTTCTATAATGTATTTTCTTTTATATGTTAGCGTATAACGGATTATTTTTCCACTTTAGCTCTTGAAATCGACTATTTTCTATAAAAATAGCCGCTAAACTTAAATAACTAAGCTCAACGACTACTTCTATCTATTTACTAATACTAATGATTCTTATATTCCGTCCCAATTTTATCCGCCACAATAATCGCTGCTTTGACTTGATCCACTGTAATCGGAAATGGCATTGAATGGATCGATTCTTCTGGAATGCAAGATTTTTCAGCGACTTCTGTTAGTTCCGCATCTGAAATTTCTTTCACGCCTAAATCTGCTAGACAAACTGGCAGTCCGATCGATAGTGCAAAATCTAATACTTCATATAGTTCAGCTTTCGGCGCATTTTCTAAAACCAGCTGGCAAATCGTGCTGAATGCTACTTTTTCACCATGAGTTGCGCCATGTGCATCATGTAAAACAGTCAAACCATCATGAATCGCATGGATTGCTGCCAGACCCGCACTTTCAAACCCTAAACCTGAAAGTAAGATATTCGCTTCAATAATGTTTTCCAATGCAGGGGTCACCACATTATTATCTGAAGCTTCTTTGGCTTTTAAACCATCTTCCAGAATTGTTTCATAACATAATTTAGCTAAGGCCAACGCTGTATTTGTTCCTTTCGCTGGTGGACAGACACCTTCTCGTGCGCCACAAGGCAAGCCAGCATTGACATTAGAATATGAATTATGGGTTGCTCTTGCTTCAAAATAAGTAGATAACGCATCACCCATACCAGAAACTAAGAAGCGCGTTGGCGCATTCGCAATTACGACTGTATCGATCAACACCACACTTGGACTTTGCACAAAGTAAGCATAATCATCAAATTGACCATCTTCTGTATAAAGCACTGCTGAGTGACTTGTTGGCGCATCTGTTGCAACGATCGTAGGCACAATGATCAAGTTATGCCCTTCTGCCACACATTTTGCGGTATCGATTGCTTTACCACCGCCAAGACCGATTACACAATCACACTCATTTTCTTCTGCCACTTTTTGTAGACGGGCCACTTCAATACGTGATGCTTCTCCGTGAAAATTACTTTCAACAAAAGAAATATCAAAGGTTTCAGCTGTTTTATCTAATTTATCTTTTACTCGGTTCACATCATCTGCGTGAGCAATCAACAAAGCTTTCTTGCCAAATGTTGTCACAAAATAACCTAAATTCAATAACTCATCTTCACCTTGAACGTATTTCGTTGGACTAATAAACGCTTTTCTCATGTTTGAAAACTCCTATTCTTATCTTATTTTATTTTATTTTTAAAGGCGCTAATTGCTCCTTTATGGCATCGATCGGTGTATCTACCTGCAGTAACGCAGCCGCTGTATAAGCGCTTTCTACTAAAGCCGTATCAAACAAAAGCACTTCTTTTTCTGTCATATCAACCGCCATTTCTAAATTCATTTTGGCACTGCCTAAATCATAAAATGCGAATAATGTTTCACCTGAATTTTTTTCAAAGGCTTCCATGATTTTTTCAAAAGAAGTACCGACTGCACCATCTTCTAATCCAGCAGCAACTGTTATCGGGACATCTTTCGCCACTTCTTTGATCAAACGATCAACACCTTCGCCTATTTCCTTAACATGAGAGACTATCACTACACCATTACGCATCAAAGACACCCGCTTCCATTAAAGATTGAAAGAAATACATACTGGACATTGCTCCTGGATCGATATGACCGATCGAGCGTTCGCCAACATAAGAAGCACGTCCTTTGGTTGCAGTGATCTCTTTAGTTGCTTCTACCGCTGATTCCAGTAAGGCTTCTGTTAACATATCCTTTTTGATTGCCTCGATTGCTGGTGCCCATTCATCCAGCATGGTTTTTTCACCTGGTTTGCTATTTCCACGTTTTTCAATTCCTGCTAAGCCAGCTTCTAAAATAGGTAATACCTCCGAAGTTGTTGCAGCAGCTTTGGCCATTTCCATCATAGCTGTTCCATAAAGTGGACCTGAAGCCCCGCCAACTTTACTGATCAAAGCCATTGCAGTAAGCTTGAAGACATCTTGCACGGTTTGAGGCTCCTTACTTTGCAAACTCTCACTAACAGCCTCCATACCACGTGCCATATTATTACCATGATCCCCATCGCCGATTGGCGTATCCAGCTCACTTAAGTAATCTTTGTTTTTATCGATTTTTTCTTTGAATAGTTGTAATGATTTTTTTAGATTATCTACTGTAAACATTAAAGTCCCCTCCGTTTTTCAAACTATACGTAACAATACTCAATCTAGATTGACCTTTACCAAGCTACTGTATCAACGTCTTCATTCAGCGCTGCTACCCAATCATCTTCTACTTTCAATAACGTGACAGAAATTCCGGCCATTTCCAATGAAGTCATATAATTACCAACTTTTGAAAATGAAACCTTTACACCTTCAGCATCTAACAAACTCATTACATCATCATAAAAAATGTATTGTTCCATCAAGGGCGTCCCACCTAAACCATTCACTAAAATAGCGAATTGATCTCCTTTATTCCATTGAAACGCTGCTGCTAATTTAGAAATCAATTCTTCAGCCATCTCCTTAGATGGTCTAATTTTTTCTCGTTTATAACCTGGTTCACCATGAATACCAACACCAAATTCAATTTCATCATCTGCTAATACAAATCCTGGTTTTCCTACTTCAGGAACCGTTGCGCCTGTCAAAGCAACTCCGATTGTTTTTAGATTCTTAACCACGCATTCTCCTAATTCAACTAATTCTTCTACTGATGCGCCATTACGCGCTGCTGCTCCTAGAATCTTATGAACTAAAACAGTACCTGCTACACCACGTTTCCCTTGAGTGTATGTGCTGTCTTCAACTGCAATATCATCATCCACAACCACCGTGCCAACTTTGATATCTTCCATTTCAGCTAAATCTTTCGCCATATCAAAGTTCATAATGTCCCCAGAATAGTTTTTTACGACCATCACAACACCTTGCCCTTGATCGACCGCTTTAATTCCTTCAAAAATCTGATCAGGAGTTGGTGATGTGAATACCTGACCACAAACTGCTGCCTGCAACATACCCGAGCCGACAAATCCAGCATGAGCCGGTTCATGACCACTGCCACCACCACTGATCAATGCAACTTGTTTACCAATTTCCTTTTGTTTTAAAACAAATGTTTCTGGTACTTGCTCGATTATCTCTTGATGAGCACGGACAAATCCCTGCACCATTTCCGGAACTACATTTTGAGCTTGATTGATAATTTTCTTCATGATATTCCCTCCTGTTTTTTCTGTTGTGGCTGAACGAACTTGTTTAGCTTTTATTTTATCTAGCTTCACAAGCTAGTCTCTCGGAAAAAAGATAAAATCTGAGTGAGGCAAAAAGCGCCACCCTCATATTTTCCTATTTTTCTGTCGAAGTTGGTCGAGCCCGCTACGCTTTGCTTTGAAACACAGTAAGTGAAATGAACTGATGTTGAAAAGTACAAGGTGTAGCAAAGCGAAACGTTGTTACCAACATTGTATACGTTTACAATACTCGCATATGAAAAAAGTTGCAACGGACAAACAAGTTTATGTGTCCGCTTTCATTTTGATTTTTTTCTAAACTATAGTTTTCACTGGAAAGACAGCGTATAATAGAAACTGATATTAATGGAAAAGGAGCAGTGGCTCAATGAAGCAATTAATCAATTCAAGCGGGCATATTCGGCAGCAATTATTAGCTGGTATCATCTATACATATAATGACAAATTAAATTGGCAACCTGAAACTGGAATCGTCACTAAAAAAATAATCCCGGAAAATAAAGTGGTCCTGATCAGTGGCGGAGGATGTGGACATGAGCCAGCTCATATCGGCTATATTGGTGAAAATATGCTGGATTGTGCCGTAATGGGAGCGATCTTTGAGCCACCAACTAGTGGTGAAATCTTACAAGCTATCGAACAAACTTACAATGGTTGCGGAACCTTGTTGATTATCAAAAACTTTGAAAAGGACTTAGCAAGCTTTCTTGAAGCTGAACGACTAGCCAAAGCAAAAGGGTTGCTCGTTTCTCATGTCATCGTTGATGACGACTGTTCTATTGAAAGTGGTTCATTTGAAAAGAGACGACGCGGAGTTGCTGGAACTGTTTTTGTTCATAAAATTCTCGGAGCGGCAGCTGCTGTTGGCCACTCTTTAGATGAACTGCAAATACTAGGTAAACAACTGATTTCTCAAATCAAAACATTAGGAGTCGCTTTTTCACCCGCTTCTCCTATTGGGATGATCCCCCAACAATATGAACTGGCAGAAGACGAAATGTACTTTGGCATTGGCATCCACGGAGAACCTGGTTATCGCATTGAAACAATGCAATCTTCTGAGCGGATCGCAATCGAGTTAGTGAATAAGCTAAAACAACAATATCCAAGAAACGAATTAAACAAAGCGGCTGTCTTAGTAAACGGTTTAGGTGGAATCCCTTTACTTGAGCTGAGTATTTTCATGAATGACGTCCAACAATTATTGGATATTGAAGATATTGAAATAGTTTACAAACGAATGGGCAACTTTTTAACCGCCTATAATACTAACGGACTTTCACTAACACTATTAACCGTTACAGAAGAAAAATGGATAGATTATTTAAATGCACCAACTGATGCTTTTGGTTGGAAATAAGAAAAGCGGAATGAGGCGTTTAACTCTCATGAAACCAAGTAGGTACCTTTCTACATCAATTCATTTCACTCATTGTGTGTCGAGGCAATTAGGAATCTGACTAGGAAACGCTTTTTGTTTCATAGTCAGATTATCTATTTTCCTTGAGAGTTGCTTTGTGTAGCTAGATCATAAGAAAGCGGAATGAACTTCTCAGTCCCAAACAAAAAACAATGAACAAATAATGTAATTTCCATGTATACATTATTGTTCATTGTTTTTCTTCAAATCCCATTAAAAAGGCAATTTTCATCTGCTCCGCAAATCGATGTGAATCAACCTGACAGCCTTCAATGATCCATTTGCTTGTTAAAGAAACAAAGGCATTTGCATAAAACTCTTCTAAAAACAAACGATCTGATTCCTTAAGCTCTCCTTCAGATCGGTTTTTAACTACCAGAACTTGGTTGATCAATGCTTTTAAATGCTGTGTATAATATTCTTGAAATGAATTTTGACCTTCAAATTGTAAAATCCTTCGATAAAAAAGTTGATTTTCCTCAAAATAGATAAAAAGATTCTCTACTATAGTCTGCCACGCCTCATAAGCAAGGTTATCTTCAATTTTTTCAATTGCCTCTTGCTGGAAAATCCAGTCCACCAATTCATACTTGTCCTGGAAATAGTCATAAAAGGTTTGGCGACGCATATGGCTTTCCTGCATGATTTTTGCAATCGTTACTTTTTCAAAACCAATTTGACCAACAAGTTTTTTAAAGATCTTCGCAATTTTCTTTTTTGTAATCAATGATCCTGTCATTTATCTGCACCTTTAATTTCTTTATTACTTTTATTGTACCAGTTAATCAGCATTTAGAAAATCAATGTTTCTAGGTTCAAACAAACTAAGCTAAAGTTGATTAAATTTTGTCCGCTTTATTCCTTAGAAACTTATAGTACTAAACAAAAAACTGAGATCAACTAAATAGTCAATCTCAGTTCCTCTTCTATGCTCTTCCCCCTTTTTGTCGAGCAAGATATGTTTCCAGATATTCGCTTAATAGTTTATAACCTTCCATTTTTTGTTCCACTTCCTTAGGGCAATAAATCCATTTCCCCATAACTTTTCGTTTTTTAGAAAGTACATTTACCTCTTCTAAAAAGTCATTCAGGTCATTGACCAATTGTTGTGTGCTTAATTCATTCCCTAATAAAATATCTTTCTTTTCTCGTTCATATACAGAGGCCCATAGATACGGCAGCACTTCAATTTTACGAATATTGGTGTAAAAATCAGCTTTCGGCATCATCCCTTTATGTCCCATGCCTCGTCCTTGTTGGAAAAACGAATGGATGTCCCACTCTAATTTTTTCAAGCGACGCAAAGATGGCCCTTGCGAGTCTTGGGCATTATTAAGGTTTTGACTGTAGTTTTCATCCAATGTCCAAGGACTTTTTATTTCTGTTGATTGCGGATGTTTTTCAGAAACTCGGTCCAGCATTTCTTCGATCGCTAATGTGACTGTTGGTCTTTCTTCTTCAGTAGCCACAATAGATTTCATAGGTCTAGTGGCTTGCAAAAAACTCTCTTTTGATGGGAAATCCCGTTTTTCTTGTACTGTTTGAGTTGGTTGTGCTGCTTTAGATACTGGTGGTGCAACTGGTCCAATCATCGAATTGTTTCTCACCACAGGCGTTTGCTCTTTTTTTGCCGGTGGTGCTGTGACTGTCTGGCGCATTTTTTGTTCTAATTCAGCTATTTTTTGATGTGCTTTGATCAATTGAACATCTACTTTACCAACTGTTTGAGTTAATTTTTTGATCTCTGTTGCATTTGATTTTAATTGTTCCTGATCTTTTTGATGCTTTTCCGCTAGTTTTTTTGCCGAATCGCTTTTGGTCAGTCTTACTGTAGGAATTTTTTTCTTTTCTTTTTTGACTGTGGTCAATTCAGTTTCAACCGTGGCCAGTTTTGTTGTTAACTGATCAATGACTTGGTTTAACTTAACCATTTCCGATGCTGTCTCTTGTAATTGTCCGTGATCTTTTTCAATTCTAGCCAACGCTTCAGAGTCTGGCTTCGCATCTAAGACAGTTGATTCTACTGTAGTCAATTTTTCATTGATTTGTTGTAATTGGCGAGCAATCGTTGTAACTTCCTCACTCGTCGTTGCTAGTTTATCAGCTAATTTATGTTGTTCAGCAGTTGCTTGCTTCGCTAAAGAAAAATTCAGCTTTGGTCGTTTTTCTTGCTTATTTTCTGCCATGGTCTGGTTTAATTTGGCCACTTGCTGGTCTGACTGATTCACTCTTTGCCCCAGTAAATCTATCCGTTTGATCGCTTCTTCTAAGCGCATTTCAACAGTTGGCCCAGATTCTTCTCCTGAACCAAGTGTGATTTTGAATTTTGGTGGTTGCTTTGGCTTTGGTAGTTTGGCTAACTTATCAGTCACATGTGTTTTAAAGGTTGAAAATTCTTTTGTTAGCTGCGTAATTTTTTCGTCTACTTTGCTTAATTGTCTCGCATTTTCAGATTCCAATGCCTCTTTTGCGGCAACTTTACTTGGGATTACTTTGACCACGGGCGGCGTTCTTTTATCTTTCACTGATTGGACTTCTTTGTAGATATCATTCAGATTTTCACTGAATTGATTCATCATCTCTGTTAAAAGTAAGACTTCGCTATTGGTTTCTTGCAATCCTTTTACCATCTCTATTGGTATCTCCTCAGAAAAACCAGTCATATGCTCTAAGGGCATTTCTGGGACTTCTAAGCTGCTGATCCAAGTACGTAGATCACTGATCTGTAATTTGCTGAGTGGATGCGCCAAGGCTAACAGTAGCGTCACATAGACAGCTTTTTGCGTTACCCGCACATAAAGGTTCTTTGCAACGCAATCTTCAAATTCATGATTGAATTGCTCCGGAAGATCTACTAAGAGAGCTTCGAATTGTTCTGGCTGCTCATAATCAGACGACACCTCAAATTTTCTGATTAGATAGACAGAATACTGACTTAATACATCATCCGAATAGAGTTCTTCACCTAAACGGTTAGCTTCGATTTCTTTTCTTAAAAAAACTTTTTTATTCTCTGTTGTATTCTTTGTAAGATTCAACTTTTCCATATGTACTAACGGCCCCTTTTTGACTTGTATCTTACCTTTTTATTTACAAACACCCTTTTATCCTCTTTATACTCAACGAGGCTGGAACCACCATTTCCCTTGAAAATCAGACCATCAACTTTACGTAAAAGCTGATCAGATCGACTCGGTCATTTATTATCAAAAAAACTTTGTGGAACCAGTTGATTTGGATTTAAGTAACATCACGTAACTGATGTTCTGATCCCCTCTACGCTTTTTTTAATTCTATGTTTACTATGCTCTTTTTTTGAACAATCATTTCTTATTTTACCTTATAAACCACACGAATTGTTTTCATAAAATGTTCTAAAATCGTAAAAAAATGAGAATAACAAGGTCTTAAAAATGTAAATAAATTTCATTTAAATAAAAAAGATGAACAAAACTAAAAATAGTCTTGTTCATCTTTTTTTTATATAGATAAATAAATTTTATAATTATTCCTTGTACTGGTTTTCAATTCGTCTATCTGGAATAATCCACATGATCAAAATACCAATATTCACAATCAATACAAAATAAGGATGGATCAACCAACCTAATACCAACCCTAGGATATTTAAGAAAATTGACACATAAGATTTATTATAGCGCTGAAACAATTCACTAAGCGTAGAATCACTGCCATTTGCTCGGATCAACTCTCGAGTCAAGACTAAATAAGCAGTGTTTGCTAAAAGGGTCATAATACCGTAAGTCAGCTGAGGAATCAAACTATCAATAAAGTCGCCTACCCAGGCAGTAGCAAATGGAACGAGTGTTAGCGTAAAAATAAAAAAATTATTCGCCCACAAGACTCGTCCATCGATTTTACGAACTAATTGAAACATATGATGATGATTATTCCAATAAATTGCCAACATCACAAAACTTACTATGTAAATAAATAGTTTTCGTTCAATGCCTGCTAATCCTGCTAAAGTATCTGTATTTGGTTGATGCAATTCTAAAACTAAAATGGTCATCACGATTGCGATAACTGCATCTGTAAAAGCTTCTACTCTTGATTTTGACATGATTTCATCTCCTCGTTTTTATTTTACGTTTTTTTTAAGCAATTGCAATGAATACGACCAGTCTCAAGTTGGAGAGAAAATCAGCCTAAAGGTGGATTCCTTGAAAAGAGATTCTTGCTATACTTTATTCATAGAGAACGAGAGAAAAAAATGGAGGTTTTAACAATGAGACAACGATCAATGCTAATGAATATATTAATGGTAATTGGGTTATTTTTTGTAGGAAGTATTATTTTGAGTATCGTACTTGGTGTTTTAGGTGGATTATTATGGTTTGCTATCAAGATCATGATTCCTGTGGCAATTGCTGTTTGGTTAGTCCGCATGATTTCAGGTCCTTCAAACAACCGTCGTAGATACTACTAAGCACAGAAGCTAGCTCAGCACATCTGCTTTTTTATAAATAAAAAAATCGATTCAGCTCTTTATGAGCTGAATCGATTTTTTGTTTTATTTGCTTATGTCACCACGGAAGGCTTGTTCAAGGTTATCAAAATAATTGATAGACCCTTTCGTTTGAATCTCCCACTTATCTTCTTTTTTCTTGATAATCACTTTAAATCCATCACTATAACTATCAATACTTACTGGTTTTGTATTTTTAAAGATTTCAGGAAGCTTATCAAGTTCTGCTTTTTGAGCAGCCTTACTTCTTTCGTCATAGTCTTGATCTCTATGTGCATCATAATATTCTTTGTTTACGGCTTCCATATCATCTTTCATTTCTTTAAATGATAATCCTTCCATATTCACCGTTACTTCCGCTACATCTGGGAAATAAGAAGCTATTTCATACTTAACTGTCGCAACTTTTGCATTGTCTTCTCTAAAGACTTTTGCTAGTGCTAGGCCTTCTTCGTCGGTTACTTTGTAATCATAGAATTTGTTTTTGATTGCTTTATTAAAGTTTTCATCAAAGTTTTTGACTGCTTCATCACGATCGTTGGCTACAAGCTTATTGTAATCTTCATTTTCAGTTGCTAAGAAAACTTCGTCCACAAAAGCAGTTACAGCTTTAGCTGCATCTTCGCTATGATCTTTATATTTAGAAGCATCAACATCAAGAATAATTGGCTTTGGTTCTTTTTCTACTTCATAAATTCTTGGTTCAAAGTGTAGTTTATATGTTCCTTTTTTCTCTACTGGAAATACTACATAACCTGTTTTGCTTTTCTTACCTGAAATTTTTTCATAAGAAAGGAGCGGCGTTTTGCTCTCATCTAAATAAAGACTTAGTGATTCGATCTTACTATCATCTTCATCGTAAAGCATAATATCTGTTGCACTCATATCCAAGCTTTTATCTGTTTCATTTTTGATTGTTACTTTTAATGCAAGAAAGCCTTCCCCATCTTCGACTTCTTCTTCTTGTGGAATAACATATTCCCCTTCATCGATCGAAATTGATGCGATTTTCGATTTTGCCGCTTTTGTCTCAGACTTACTGTCGTCTCCACCTTTTTTAGAAGACCCAGTTCCTCCGCATGCTGCTAATGACACAATAGCAACTGCCGATAACAATACTAATCCTAACTTCTTCATCCCATTCTCCCCTTGAAAGTTATTGAACACTCTTTCCATTTTACTATAGTAACAAGAGCGTTTTATCTCAATCTTCTAAGGATTAATCTAATTTTTTGAGAATTTCACTATTTATTCTATTTTTTTGTATACATTTTATCACTATGCATGCGTAATTGTTCTTCTTTTATATTTTCTATTGCTTGAACTGCGTATACTTCACCCTTATGATAATCTTGATGGACTTGTTTAGAAACAGTTAAGAGGTTGGTTTCATGATCACTCCCGTGTTCTGATACAAAAACGAGATGATGGATTTCTAGTTGCTGATTACTCGCTGGAATTCTAACACCAAAACGATTCGTCACCGCTAAATCTTCCCCTGTCACTCTGCAGTAAAAACGATCTCTACTGGCAATTCTGTATGGTAATGTTGAAACCCCTCTTTTAAAAAATGTGGCTTTACCATAATTTCGACTACACCGATCTGAACAGAAAGATCGACGCCGACCTTCTAAAGGTTGATTGCACCATTTGCATATGTACTTATCTTCTCTAAAATCAATCGATTCAAAGCCTAGTTTTTCCCCAAAGGCTTTTTCATATTCGTATAGGCTTAACCAACGTCTTGTATAGGTATCTGATTTTTCTTCTAAACGTAGCTGACTCCCCTTTGCTTGATAACGATATTTATCTGGAATTTCTTCAATACATGCTTTGATTTCTTTTTTTCTTTCAGGAGAAAAAGCTGAAAACTCATTCGTAGATAATTCACCTATCCCAAATTGCCCAATTATTTTGCATTTAAAACAAATATAAAACTGCGGCAACTCTGATGTCTCTTCTGAAAAAAGCAACTCTACTTTTCTTGAACATTTTGGGCAATAGGCTCCTAGATGTTTAAAACGGTGATAATTCATGTTGTCATTCCTTCATATTTTTTTCTATTATAACGTATTATTTTAAATAAAAAATAGAGGATAGTTTTTTAAGCTACCCTCTACCTTTTATTTAAAATTAACTGTTATCCTAATTCTTCTGTTTTCTTAACGATTTTTTTAATTTCATGAATGGCCTTTTTTTGTTCCAAATAGCTTTTCACTTTATTTTCATCGCTATCGATTTTGTCCAACGTTTTTTCTAATTTATCAACTTCGGTATTGATTTGATAAACTAATGAATCTTCTTTATCAATCCAATTTTCAGCATCTTCAACTGCTTTATCATGAGCTTTTTGTTCTTCTTTTTCGATTTTATTTTCTTTGCGAATAATTGATTTTACTTCATGCAATGCTTTTTCTTGTTCAAAAAAATGTTTGATTTTGCTATCTGTGTCTTCCATCTTTCCAAGAGTCACATCTAACTTGTCCATTTCTTTCCCGATTTTTTCTACTAGTTTTGCTTCTTTTTCTGCATAATTTGCCATACTTAATTCCTCCTTGTTTTATCTAAATGCGTAAACGATATGAGTAATACCAAAAAGCATAAAATAAAATCCAACTAGAAAACTTAGTGTTAGTGCAGAAGATAAAGGATTCATCAGTAACATGATCCCTAAAATGATCCCCAACACATCCACAACCAAAGTAAACCAGAAATATCCAGTACTAACGGATTTTGCCAAATCTAAAGCAAATAATCCAAATACAGAGTCTAGAATAAACCAGATTGCAAATATAAATGGTAACGCAGCAACACCGATATTTAAGTTAAATAAGAAGTAAACCCCAATAATAATATCGATCACACCTAAAATAATTGGTGCATACGCTTTGTATCCAGTTAATTCCTTCATTCTGTTACGGGCAAAAATCTCAAAGACCCCTTTCAAAATTGCAAATATAGCGAAAACCATCACAATTGCAATCAAGTTGCCTGCTGGATCTTGAAAGGATAATAGCGCGGTTAAAACGAACAGTATTCCTAAAATCAATGATCCCCAGTCTATCCCTCTTTTGCTTGTTTCATTCATAATATTCCACTTCTTCCTATCTTATTTCTCTCTACTATTTTATGGTACTCCTAAAAATTGGTATAGTCAAAAATAAAGTCCTCTAGGTTAAGCTTGTGTATGAATAGAGCAAGTACACCAAGTATTTTTCCTATTTCGATAGTTGTTAATTTCTAAAAATTGAACAGAATTACCACTATATTGCTTTACAACATAGTATTTCCTTGCTATATTGTATTACAAGATAGTCGCCCAAAAGGAGGAGTTCGCTTGGATACAACCCAAATGCTAAAAGGTTTACTTGAAGGATGCATCTTAAAAATTATTCAAAAAAAATCCGTTTACGGCTATGAAATGATCACTCTTCTATCAGAATATGGACTAAATATGGTTAGTGAAGGCAGTATTTACCCAGTCTTGCTAAAATTACAAAAACAACAACTGATCATCGGAGAAATGCATCCTTCAACAGATGGGCCAAAACGAAAATATTATTCGTTAACATCTGCCGGAAAAACATATCTTCTACAATTTGAAAAACAGTGGTCACTGATCTCCACAGGTGTTAATAATATTTTAGAAAAAGGAAATGAGGGCTGAAAATGAATACCAAAGATATGATCAAACAAAATAACCAATTAAGAAACCAGCTTAATCCAGAAAACAAGAAATACTATGAAGAGATTCTTGTTTATATCCGTGTAAACGTGAATAAAGATGAACAGCAAACAGAGGAAACTCTCCTAGAAATCTTACAAGATATTTTGGATGCACAAAAAAATGGGACTTCTGCCAAAGAATTTTTTGGGAAAAATCCGAAAGAAATTAGTGACAATATTCTAGCAGAACTACCAAGTAGCTCTGGAACATCTTTAATAAAATTTGTACTGCTGATCTTTGTTTTGCTTCTACAGTTTAATTTAATTACTATTCTTTTAGAGCCTGTGATAGCGATTAGTTTCTTTAAAACGGGTCTGCCAATTTTATTGTCTGCTGCGGCCATTTTTTTCATCCTTGCCGTGGTGAAATACTACAGCTTTTCCAAAAAGACTAGCTATTCTTTTGCTCTACTCGCTTTTATTTGTTGGTTAGCGACTTTTTTAGTCCCCATCATTGATACTAGATTGAACGGCATCGGACAAACAATCATCCTTTCCCATCAAACCTTTGCATTGATTCTCTTGATTTTATCTGGCATTATTTTAGTCGGATATTACTTAGAAAAAAGTAGCTTTTTTGAAATCATCCCTACTGTGATTCTAGCCATTTTAGAATTTACTGTTCTGATCGGATTAGTAAACCCAGCTACATTATCATTAGGCAGCAAAGCTATCTTCTCAACACTGCTTCTACTGCTACTATTTGTCCTGCCTGCCATTCAATTTTATACACAAGAGAAACAAAGCTAGCTCCAGCTAAAAAAACAGCCTAACTCAAAACAAACAAGTTTTGAATTAGGCCGTTTTTTATTTTTTCTTGCCAATTGAGCGAAAAGCTCGTTTGATTACATCGAAAAATCCTAAAGATTGCACCATATGATCTGGTGCTACATACTCCTGTATTTCTCTAAGCACTTTTTTAGGCTGTTTAGAAGAGAACGTAAAGGTCCCATTTTTCTTGGTTTGGATTGCATAACGTGGAATCCATTTTCCTTTAAACATGACAGAAGCGATCACATAATCAACTTCTTCCCATGGGATTTGGACAAATTTACGGCTATCACGTGAATTGTAAAATTCAAAGCCTTTGTCGCCGATCATAATTTTTCCATAATCTGTAAGGCCAGTAAAAGCGGTGGCATCTGTTATGAAATCTACTTGTGTATTCAGTGATTGAACCATTTTATCTGCTCCATTTCCTCAGTGATTGATACTACTTAACATTATATGTGTTTTTAAACGATTACGCTATGTAAATGAAACTTGGGACAAAACCGACTGGCTTTACCCCAAGCATAAAACGCATAGATAGATTATAATAATCCGATTACGTGGCCAGCTACACCGACTACGAATAAGCCAAGAATAATAACGATTGGCGATACTTTTTTCTTCAATAACCACATACAGAA
This sequence comes from Enterococcus rotai, assembly GCF_001465345.1. Lineage (NCBI taxonomy): Bacteria > Bacillati > Bacillota > Bacilli > Lactobacillales > Enterococcaceae > Enterococcus > Enterococcus rotai. Next base: position 1,064,996 of record NZ_CP013655.1, read on the forward strand.
GAATGTAAGTAGTAACGCTGCTAGTCCAGGAATCAATTGATCCAAGTTATTTTGTAATGTTGTGACTTTCATTGCAGAAAGAGCTTTACCTGAGCCAACTTCTTCAAAGGCTTTTTGTAGACCTTCGCCATTGATTGGTAGTTTGTCCCATTCAACATACGCGCCTTTATCTAACTTAACCGTAGAAACGATTGGGATAAACTTGATTGATACCCACCGCTGTACAAGCGCCGCCAGGACGAACATACCGAGGATCGAAGCACCTTTTGTTACATCTTGCAATAATCCGCCTGAAAGGTCTTCTGTGATCTTAGAACCAGCTTTATAACCGAATTCTTGTGTATACCACATAAATGACCAACGAATTAAGTTCCAAGCGACGAAGAAAATGATTGGGCCTAAGATATTTCCACCAATTGCCAGTGAAGCACCTAGTGCACCTAACATCGGACGAACAGTAAACCAGAACACTGGATCACCAACACCAGCCAAAGGTCCCATCATCCCAACTTTAACCCCTTGAATTGCTACATCATCAACAGGAGCGCCATTGGCACGTTCTTCTTCAAGAGCTAATGTTACACCAAGAATTGGGGAAGCAATGTATGGGTGTGTGTTAAAGAACTCTAAGTGACGTTTTAGTGCAGACGCACGATCTTCTTTTGTTTTATATAATTTTTTGATCGCTGGGATCATTGAAAATGCCCAACCACCATTTTGCATACGTTCATAGTTCCAAGAACCTTGGATGAATGTAGAGCGCCATGCAACGGCTAAACGATCTTTTTTTGTTAATTCAATTTTTTCTGCCATGTCTCTTTCTCCTCCTCTTGTTTTAATAGTCGTTCAAGATATCGCCCAGTGGATCACCAGTATTGCTTCCACCGCCGCTACCATTTGAAGAACCACCCATTTTAGAAAGGTTCAAGTAGATTAACGCTAAAGCTACACCTAAAGCACCAAGTGCAATCAATGTTAATTGAGAAATTGCTGCTACAACGAAACCAATGATAAAGAATGGCCATACTTCTTTGGTTGCCATCATGTTGATTACTAATGCGTAACCTACAGCCACAACCATACCACCACCGATAGCCATACCTTCAGTCAACCATGCTGGCATTGATTCTAATGCTGATTGCACTGTTTCTGCTGGAATGAATAAAAGAGCTGCTGCTGGAATCGCAATACGAATCCCTTGCATACATACTGCTAAAATGTGCAACATTTCAATTTTTCTGATATCGCCTTTTTCAGCTGCCGCATCCATCATATGCACGATCGGTACAGCAAGTGTACGAACGATCATTGTTAAGAAAAGACCTGCTACTGCAAGTGGTACCGCAATCGCGATTGCTGATGGAACACCTTTAACACCTTGTCCGCCTAATACTAAAATAATTGCTGATGCAACAGATGCCAACGCTGCATCCGGTGCTACTGCGGCTCCGATGTTCGCCCAACCAAGTGCGATCATTTGCAATGTTCCGCCAAGAACGATCCCAGCTTCCAAGTTACCTGTTACTAAACCGATCAAGGTACATGCCACTAACGGTTGGTGAAATTGAAATTCATCTAGAATTCCTTCCATACCAGCTAGAAAGGCAACTAAAATTACTAAAATAATTGTTATAATAGACATGATAAGCCTCCTATTTTCATTTGAATTTTTAACTTATTTTGATTTCGCTTCTGCTAACTCATGTTTTGCTTTTTTCAGGATCTCATCCATATTAGCCTTAGAATCATTTGGAACCTTACGAACGTCAAATTTAACGCCTAAACCTTCCAATTTTTCAAAAGCATCCACATCTTCTTGTCCCATTGATAATACTTTACTTACTACGACTTTACCGACTGAATGCGCCATAGAACCAACGTTGACTTCTTTGATATCTACGCCTGCTTCGACTACTTTTACCACATCTTCTGGGTTTTCAAAAAGCAATAATGCTTTTGTATTCCCAAAACGTGGGTCTTTTGAAATTTCAATCATTTTACTGATTGGAATAACATTGGCTTTTACTCCTGGAGGAGCCGCTTGTTCAATCAATTTTTTACGAAGATCATCTTTAGAAACAGCATCTGAAACAACAATAATGCGATTTGGTAAAACCGATTTTGTCCAAGCTGTCGCTACTTGTCCATGTAACAAACGAGAATCGACACGTGCTAAAACAAATTTGATTTTGCCATCGCCTACTACTGTACCTTCAGGCAATGCACCTTTTGGCTGAGTATCTTCCACAGCAGCTTTTGGTGCCTCAGCAGGTTCTAACTCTTCAGGTTTGATTCTTACGCCTTCTTTAGCTGTTTCAAGAATATGTGTTGCGATTTCTTGAGCAGAATTCATTGAAAAACGAGATGCATATGCTTCAATCAACATTGGCAAGTTCAAACCGCTAACGATTGCCCATTTGTCTTTATGTTCTTCAAACAAACTATTCGCTTGGTTAAACGGTGTTCCTCCCCATAAATCGACTAAGAACAATACTTCGTCTTCTTCATCAAACGTTGCGATTGCTGCTTTTAATTTGGCTTTTAAATCGTCTGGGCCTTCGCTAGGCATCAATACAACTGCTTGTACTTTTTCCTGTTCGCCAAAAATCATGGAACCGGATTGTAAAATGCCTTGAGCAAACTCCCCATGGCTAGCAATAATAATTCCTACCATAATTTGATACCTCCTATATTTTTTTCAAACTACTTACTAAATCACTAACAGATGAAAACACTGACTAGAATATATAAAAAAGAAAAAATGCATTACTTGCTTTGCGTTTTCAATTACTTCTTGCGATCTGTCAATTGATTTTCGATGACCACTGTTACTCAACGATACTACGTCAACATTCGATCGATCGGATCACTCCTTCCAATTCTATGCATAAGTTACGACAATGAACATCGAGTCAGCCTGTCCCATCATTTATATAGAACCTGAAAAAAAATTATACTAGCTGTTCTTTTTTCAGTAATTCCATCAAATCTACTTGGTTATCTGCAACCACTTTGCGGATTTCTAATTTAATCCCTTGATCATGTAAATACTTAAATGCAGCAATATCCTCTTCATTAACAGCAACTGCATTTGTGATCATCCGTTTTCCACTTGTAAAACTCATACCACCAATATTGACAGAGTTAAAGACTACATTCCCTTCAACTACACGTTTGACATCTTCAGGATTTGTGAACAACAGCATTACTTTTAAATTATCAAAACGCGCATCTGCAAAAGCCTCGATCATTTTATCGACCGTAATAACATTTACTTTTACACCGGGTGGAGCCGCTTGTACTAACAACGCTTTTCTCAGCGTATCATGAGCAACGGCATCACTAATGACTAAGATTCGGTTTACATTGGTGCTTTTAGTCCAGACAGTCGCTACTTGTCCATGGATCAAACGATCATCGATCCGCACTAAACGAATATCCATCATGTCTTGTTCTCCTTCATTACATTAGTTCCTTTAGCACATTCTTAATACTTTATTAATAAAATACTATGCCCTGACATTTATTGCCAAAATAACGACTAGCAAAATTAGCTAAAGTATTTAAAAATGCTTACGTGACGAACAGATTTCATCCGCTGACTTATTTAAAGCAAGTTTCGTGCCAAAAATAGTGTATTGTACATCAAAAGGAAAAACTAAGGGATTATTTAAGAAAATACACAAAGAAGATACACTAAAATAGTGTATCTTCTTTGTGTATCGACTCTAGTGTATCTTCTGTATTTTGTATTTGATTCAACTGTGTATTTTTAATCAGTTGAATAATATAATAAATTTCTTCCATTGGTAATTCTAATTTGAATAATTGTTTAAGATATAGTGCCGCTTGCACCACCACGTCATAGCTAGGCTCAGATGTAATTTGTTCTAATTCTTCTTGCGTAAGTGTCAATGTATCATGCTGTAGCACTCTTTCCAGCATTCCAGCTAAATGCATGACTAAATTCACATAAAAAGAATAATCCAACTGTAAATCTAATTTTGTTCGGATGATATCTGCAAACTCCCATAATGGATCGATAATTTTTTTAGGATTGATGAAGGTAAAACTTTCTTCCATGTAATCCATACAGATTTTTCGGGCAACTGATTCGTCCATTTTCTGAGCTTCCACATAAATCTCACTATCCATCAATAACTGATTGATCACAGATTCAGCTTCACCTGAGAAAAATGTTTCCATCGGGATAAACGGTGCAGCGATTTTAGGATCAGTGATTCCTGTTGCTGCAATGACGCGATATTCTTCTTGGATCGTCACAAGTTGCTCTTGCATATCTATAATAGACAACGGCAATACTTCTAATTCCAGGCCTAACTGTGGTGGCACAGAGGCTTCGATCATTTCTTTCATCCGTTTGGCTGTTCCTTCACCAGAAGCACAGATCGCAATGATCACACGTTTTTTCCAAGGCGCTAACGGATCTAGCTCTCTTTCTTGATGGATCTCCGCATAACCTTGGAAGTTTTTCAATGAATCATATAGTGTATCTAACTGTGTATCGATCAATGTTGTTTTTCTGGCAGTTTCTAAAACGATGGGGGTCGTGACCATATCCACCGTACGAACGTCGATACCCGTTTGCCGTGTGATTTCATCTGAAAAAGTAGCGAGTGAGCCCATATCGACTAGAAGAATCACACCACTGTCTTCATTGACTTCTTTCACTACATTGACAATTTGACGCAGCGCTTCTTTGGGCTGCATTTCTAAAGGCATGTCAACTGCCCTTAAGTTATCAACATTCAACAATTGTGATACAACTTGCACCATACTTGTCGCAGTACTTTTCCCATGTGCCGCAACCACGATCCCAATTCGTCCTGCATCTTTGTTTTCCCTCAGTGAAATCAAGAGAACTGCTAAATAATAGGTTTCAAATTCTGGGATCTTCATTTGGTAATTGATTTCGATGATTCGTTTGATTTCTTGAGCTGTTTCAAATTCTACTGGATAATCCAACACCATATTTCTGATATTTTCATTTAATTGATGCTGACGCTCTTCGCCATTTTGGATTCGTTTCAAAAACGAACTAATGTGTAAGCTCATCGCATAAATAAAATTTGACTGAAAATTATAATTTAGTTTTTGTTTAGCGAAATTATAAATTTCTTTGGTAACGTCAATAATCCGTTGATCTACGATTTCTGCTAGTTTGTTCTCCGTATCAAAAGTAAAACCATGATCTTTATAGAAGGATTTTAAATGGACATTGATATCCGTCGTAATAAAGTTATTGATCACTTCTTGTTCTAAACCATCTGCTTTTAATAAGGCTGCTTTATCTCCAATGATTTCGTATAAATTATACGGCAATTCATAGGAATCTGACTGAATCGTAACTAACGGTTCATTTGGGGCTACAATCATTTGCGGTTCTAAATACTTAGAGAGCTCAGCTAAAGTTTCACGATTACTTGCCAGCTGCATCATACCGTCTTTAATACTGTCTGTCAGCTCATCGATCGTGATTGCTAGTTCATCTTGGTCAATATGATTTAAAAATCCTCTAGCAGTCACTAACTGAACATTTGATTTTAACTGACCGACATTTCCGTAAGACACACTGCCGATCAACGCCTTGACCACATCCTCAGATAAAGAAATTTTACGCTGGATTCGTGATGCTTCCATTGAAATCATGACTCTTAACAAATCGATTTTCTCTTTAGCCGGACGATCAATAAAATTCGGTAACTGAATAATAATCGGAATTCTTCGGACAAAAGTGTTTAGTAAAGATGAGGTTGGATTTTCGGTCGTAGCACAAACGATCCGTACATCTGCATGACGATTTTTGACCGTTTCACCAAGTCTTGAATAGGTGCCATGATCCATAAAATAAAAGACCATCTCTTGCCCCTCTGGCGGTAAACGGTGAACTTCATCAAGAAACAAAATACTCCCATCTGCTTCATGAATGATCCCTTCTTTGGCCTTCGTCGCACCTGTAAATGCGCCTTCAGCATAGCCAAAAAGATGAGACATCAATAATTCAGGATTATGAGCATAATCAGCACAGTTAAAAACAACTAATTTTTTATCTGAATCTATCACATGATTTAATAAGGCAAATTGAAACATTGCATGAGCAAAGTATGTTTTCCCTGATCCAGTTGGTCCTGTAATTAAGCAATTCAACCCTTTTGGTGGATAGAGAATAGCCGCTTTAGCTTGTTCAACGGGTGTTCTCATACTCCCAGTAGACCCGATCATACCTTTAAAAATATCATCCCCAGCAAATTTTTTCACTGGCTTATGTATCTCTTCCGAAGTAGATCCCTGACCATTTACTAAACTATTTTCACGGTAACTCATAACAGGTTTAGATAGTGGTTGATACTTAAAAATCGCTTTATCGACATATTTAACTGGGCGACCATCTGTTTTTTCTAGTAATCCTTCTCGAACGAGCTGATTCAAGTCTTTACTAGCATTCGTTCTTTGGATATCTAATGCTTCTGAAACATCGCCAGTTGTCACTCCACCACCCAATGAAACATCGCTAGGCGTTAAATCTTCCGTCTGTTCTTTTACATAAAGGTAGATACGTTCAATACGCTTCATTTTTACGTCTCCTTCCCACTTGAAAACGACATTAGCTTATAAGGCTAGATCATAATAAACGATACACTATTTTTATGTGTATCATACAGTGTATCGTTTTAAAAGTATACTAATAACCTTTTATTAGAATGTTTCACATGAAACAAACTTAGACAGAGATGTGAGTGGATATTGATAGGTTGAGATTTCATATTTTTATTAAACTATGTATAGCAGCTGCGAAAAAGAAAAAAGAAAGAAGGAAATTATTATGGCAAAAATTGGCGATGACTATCCAGCCAAATGGAAAAACTTACCACTGGACGGTGCAATTGATTCCTGGGGTATGTATACTCGGGAATGTACCTCTTTTGTAGCAAATCGGTTAAGTATTGTGAATAAATTTAATATCACGCGACCACCTAGCAATTGGAATGCAAATGTCTGGGGAAACAATGCTCAAAGTATGGGGTATAAAGTAGACAAGAACCCAACTATAGGATCTGTAGCTTGGTGGAATGCTAAATTTCACGTAGCTTGGGTAGCAGAAATTAGTGGAAGCAATGTTCTAATTGAGGAGTACAATAATCCAGCTGGTTCTGGAAACTATGCAACTAGATGGATCGATAAGAATGCCGTAGATGGATATATTCATTTTAAAGACTTAGGTCCACAGATCGATTTATCCAAATATTTCACAAATAATCCAGGTTTTGTCAAGACGATTACAGATTGTTCTTATTATACAAACGCGGATTTTACAACAAAAAAAGCAGATGTTCCAAAAGGAACAATTGTCAAAGTGAATGATGTTCAATATTCAAAAGCTGGTTATCCTCGTTTGAAAACAGACCAAGGATACCTGACAGCAAACAAATCTTATGTACAACAACAAAACATGAATAATTATTTCCTGTCAAACCCCAATTTTGTAAAAATAATTACTGATGATTTCTACTATACTTCTGCCGAATTCACCACAAAAAGAGCACCTATAAAAAAAGGCGTAATCGTCAAAGTTTTAGGTATTGAATTTTCAAAATTCGGCTATCCCCGATTGAAATGTGAGAAAGGCTATTTGTCTGCCAACAAAATTTATGCGCAGCAACAAGATATGAGTAACTATTTCACTTCTAATCCAGGTTTTATCAAGATGATTACCAGTGATTTTTACTACACTTCAACTGACTTTTCTGTTCAAAAAGAACCAATCGCAAAAGGTGTGATGGTCAAAGTTTTAGGTATCGAGTTTTCTGATTGGGGCTACCCTCGTCTAAAATGTGAAAAAGGTTACCTGTCTGCCAACAAAATTTATGTGCAACAACAAGATATGAGTAACTATTTCACCTCTAATCCAGGTTTTATCAAGATGATTACCAGTGATTTTTACTACACTTCAACTGACTTTTCTGTTCAAAAAGAACCAATCGCAAAAGGTATGATGGTCAAAGTTTTAGGTATTGAATTTTCTGATTGGGGTTATCCTCGTCTAAAATGTGAAAAAGGTTACCTGTCTGCCAACAAAATTTATGTGCAACAACAAGATATGAGTAACTATTTCACTTCTAATCCAGGTTTTGTCAAAATAATCACTGATGATTTTTACTATACTTCAACTGATTTTTCTACTCGATTAGAGCCAATCACTAAAGGCACTGTAGTTGAAGTTCTAGATATTGAATTTTCTGATTGGGGCTATCCTCGCTTGAAATGTGAAAAGGGATTTTTATCTGCTAATAAAATTTATGTAGAAAAATTTGAGAACACAACAGAAAAATAGTTTGTTTTCCTTCTTCTATTTATAAATATCAATAGATTTCCTTGAAAAATGTGGGTTTCCTCGCTATAATGCAGAGAGGTTTAACTATTATTCTATATGAAGTGAGGAAAACAATTGATTACTGTAAATGATGTAAGTTTGCTATTTTCTGACCGCAAACTTTTTGATGATGTAAATATTAAATTCACACCTGGTAACTGTTATGGTTTAATTGGTGCGAATGGCGCCGGTAAATCAACATTCTTAAAGATTTTATCTGGCGATATCCAACCAACGACTGGGAATGTTGCTTTAGGTCCTGATGAGCGTTTAGCTATCTTGAAACAAAATCATTTTGATTTTGAAGACAATACTGTCCTAGAAACAGTTATTATGGGTCACAAACGGTTGTACGAAGTAATGAAAGAAAAAGATGCTGTTTACATGAAAGAAGATTTCACTGATGAAGATGGAATCAAAGCGGCTGAACTTGAAGGGGAATTTGCAGAGTTAAACGGTTGGGAAGCTGAACCTGAAGCAGCCGTTTTACTACAAGGCTTGAACATTCCTGAAAGTTTGCATGACCAAAAAATGAGTGAATTAACAGCGGGTCAAAAAGTCAAAGTATTGCTTGCTCAATCTCTATTTGGTAAACCTGATGTTTTACTACTAGATGAGCCGACCAATGGTTTAGACACTCGTTCAATCAATTGGTTAGAAGAATTTTTGATCAACTTTGAAAATACCGTTATCGTCGTTTCCCATGACCGTCACTTTTTAAATAAAGTATGTACGCACATGGCCGATCTTGATTTCGGTAAAATCAAATTATATGTTGGGAACTATGATTTCTGGTTAGAATCGAGCCAATTAGCGGCAAAATTACAATCAAATGCTAACGCTAAAAAAGAAGAACAAATCAAAGAACTACAAGACTTTATCGCTCGGTTCAGTGCGAATGCATCGAAATCAAAACAAGCAACTTCTCGTAAAAAAATGTTAGATAAAATTACCTTAGATGATATTCAACCATCATCACGCCGTTACCCATTCGTTGGCTTTACACCAGATAGAGAAATCGGAAATGATTTACTCCACGTGGAAAATGTCTCTGTAACGATCGATGGCAAGAAAATTTTAGACAATATTTCTTTCTCTTTAAATAACGTTGATAAAGTAGCGTTCATTGCTGATAATGATATCGTTACAACAACATTATTCAAAGTGATCATGGGTGAAATTACACCTGATACAGGTAGTGTCCGCTGGGGTGTTACAACAACTCAAGCTTACTTACCGAAAGACAATAGCAAAGACTTCGACACTGATTTGACGATTTTAGATTGGTTACGCCAATTTGCAAGTAAAGAAGAAGATGATAATACGTTCTTACGTGGATTCTTAGGAAGAATGTTATTCTCTGGGGAAGACGTACTGAAATCAGTTAACGTGCTTTCAGGGGGCGAAAAAGTTCGTGTGATGTTATCTAAATTGATGTTGTCTAAATCAAACGTGCTTGTTCTAGATGATCCAACGAATCACTTGGATTTAGAATCAATCACTGCTTTGAATGATGGACTAATGGCATTTACTGGTGCAATTTTATTCGCATCACATGACCACCAATTTATTCAAACATTAGCAAATCGCATCATCGCTGTTTCTGACAAAGGTGTTGTCGATCGTGCGGATACAACTTATGATGAATTCTTAGAAAATAAAGACGTTCAAAAACAATTGGATGAGCTATTTTCTGGTGAGTATTAAGATTATATAACTAGTATAATAAATTATTTTTAATAAAAAAAGGCATGAATTATTGAAATGATTCCAAAAGTTTGACTTTTGGGAGTCGGTTCAATAGTTCATGCCTTTTCTTTTAATCTATATTCCAGATAATTATGGTTGCAAGTTTCTTAACTATCTAAATAGACTATCACTTTCGGCTATTCCTAAACAACAGATATAAATATCCAGCAAAAATTATTATACAACAAATTGAAAGTATCATGCCCAACTTAAATCCCTGTGGTAAATACACAAAGTCTATTTGATGTTTCCCTGATGGAACTGTGATACTCAATACACCATCATTGATTGTACGGATATCCACTTCTTTTCCGTCAATTTTAGCTTTCCAGCCTTTATCAGCCGCAATTGTTGTAAAAAGCACTTGTTCATTTTCAATAACCACTTCAGCAGTAGCATTTCGTCCAGATACCTTAAATTCTACACCTTTTTGCTGTGCTTTTTTAGTAGCTTCAGCAAATTTTTCTGTGTTTAAGGTTAACACTTTCGGTTCAAACAATTCTAAATGATCCGCATACTCAAAGACCACTTTTGCAGTGATTTCTTGTGCATTTTGATAGTTCCCTAAAGAATAATACTGCCCTGTTTTAGCCATTGGTGTGTTTGATTGTTGTTTATCTGTATCTATTTTTACTCTTGTTTGGCTCAAATTCTCATAGCTTGCAGGTAATAAATCTAAATAGACTTGTGATGCCTCATCTGTTTTAATTTTCCATTCAATTTTGATGGGTTTCTCTTTTTCTTTTGCGTTTAAAACAAGTAGCTCTTTTCCATATTTTGTTTCTGTCGTTAACTCTGCATTCTCTATATCAATGATTTTGGGAGAACTCGTCTTATAGAATTTTTCGTCCAAATCTGAAAGTGCTGATAAAAGTTGTTCTGGATCTGAAGAAACATCTTTTTCATAGACTCTTTCATCGGTTAATACGCCCATTGGTAAAGCATATTGGTTCTCATACAAATAATTTTGACCTTCTGCTCCAATTTTTTCAAAACCTGCCTTTGATAATGGCTTGTTTGCAATATTGTATTTTATCCCCATCAACGCATCTGTAATTAACGTATTATTTTGATAATAAATTTGCAAGTTCGTACCCGCTGAGCGAAATCCTAGTGTATTCATGTAATAAGATGAGTGGCGATTTCTAATTGACGAAAACATCCCAATACCGCTATATCCATAGCGAAAACTTTCATTATTAGAAATTGCTGTCACGTTTTCTAATCGGTAGAAATTATTACTTTCTTTTTCCGTCTGTCTGACTAAACTTTGAACAGTTGAATAATCTTCGTTATATAAAGAACGGTTTGTATATCCCCAATCATCATCAATTCCCTTAACTAAATAAGCCGTATTGATACTCAGTTCCATGAGAAATATACTTATGAATACACTAATTAAAACGATCCTTTTACTTTTCATTTTATGATGCCAAAAGAACAATGATAAATAAGCTGCTAAAAATAACACCGTCAAGATAAAAGAAGTATAGCTTAAGTAGTCATATCCGTCACTTTTGGCCGTCACAACACGGACAATCAAAAAAAGGATAAGTAATCCTAAAATAATATTAACAATCCGCTCAAAATCTTCTTTTTTATAGTTAGACCAACCAAATCCTGCCAACAATAAAATTGTAAACGAAAATAAAAAGCTAAAACGAAATAAAAACATATTAGGTGCATGAAAGCCATGCCAAAACAAGTTTAAGCCTTCTATATAAAAGCTAAGAACTAATACTAGTAAAAGACTCCCATAACAAATTTTATTTAAACGTGGTATTTTTTTGGTTGAGAAAAAGAATAAACAAAATATAATTGGCACAAGTCCTACATAAATGAACGGAATTGAGCCATAACGAGTGGAGTCATAAACACCAATCATATTTTTTATCACTATATCCCACGGTCCCGTTGCAGCAGTTTTTAGCTTGTTGATATCCGTTAATGCCTCTCCATTCGTTTTCAAATCAATTATTGCCGGTAAAAGTAATACCATCGATGCTCCACCAGCAAGTATGGCTGTAAGCAAATAACTGAAACTTTTCTTTGCATACCGTTTCTTATCTGTCAACAACCGTACTATAAAGTACATAAATGAATAGATCCCTACCATGAAACCAATATAATAATTGGAAATGAATAAGAAAAAGTAACCGACAAATAATAGTGCTGGACGATGGTAATCCATTAATCGATTAATCCCTAAGACAATCAGTGGTAAATAAAGAATGCCATCTAGCCACATAATGACTTCTGAATTAGCAATAGTAAAGCCCATTAATGCATAGCTTATACTAAGCATCACATCTCCCCATTTAGGAATATAAAAAGTTCGAGAAGAAAAAAACCAAAAAGATAAGCCGATACACCCAATTTTCAATAAAGTTAAAAAATAAATAAAATCCGGCATATTTTGATTATCAAAAAAATAAACAAGCGGTGTAAAAATTCCACCCAAATAGTAACTGATAAAAGAGAAGTAATTTAACCCCAGAGAACCCGACCACGAATATAAAATACTTTTATCACTCTTCATCATTGTATTAAAACTTGCAAAAAAATTAGAATATTGGCCAAAAGCATCGCTTGCTAAGATACTCAATTTACTTCCTGGATAAATCCCAATTGAAAAATAGATGCAGCCTAAAATTAGAACAGGCATAATAAAACTTGCAAGTGCATATTTATTAAAACTTATGCCAAGTGAATATTTAGTTTTTAACTGTCTCATTATACTTTTCCTACCCCTTTAACTAGTAGATTTCCATTCAACTTTCCTATGTGAATCAGAGGCTAATCACAGTCAAATTCTGCCCATTTAATCTGATTACATTGAAAGAAATGAAAGATTTTTAGAACAATCCTTTTTTACTTTTATACACACTTGATTAGAAACTGGCTAGTTTGTGCAGCGGTAAAATTCTCATCTCAACCGTCCCAATAATGTCTTTTTCATCCACTAAACCATAGTAACGGGAATCTGTGGAATACGGTCGATTATCTCCTAAAACTAAATATTTACCTCTTGGAATAGTAGCATATTTTACATTTGGCAATTGTTGTAACTGAAAATCATCCGTTACTAATTCTTCATTTTGTTTGGCGTGATTCAACTGATTCTGTAAAAAACGTTCAACAGTTTCTTGGTGATTGATATACAATTGATCATTTTTATATTGAATATGTTCATTGGGAAGACCTATCACTCGTCGAATGGATGTTTCTTGACTATTTGGTAACTTAAAATAGATAAGTTTGAATCGCCTGATCGTGCCTAAACGATTCACAAAAACACGATCGCCGTTATTCAAGACAGGCGTCATCCCATACCCTTCTACTTTCGGTAAGGTAAAAATGGTTAATGAGAGGATCATGAAAAGAAACGATACGATAACCGTTGTTAAAAGTATTTCTTTCCAAAATTCTTTCATTGATTTTGATGTATTTTTTTTTATAGAAACACGCTTCTTTTTTGTTTTTACTATTTTTTCTTTAGTTGACTTTCTCCGAGTAACCTTTGATTGGGTGCTATCCTTTTTTTGTGGCTTTTTTTTCAATGTTTTTTTGTTTGACATCTTTATCATCCACTTACTTTTTTTGCTGTAATGCCTGCTCGTTGACTTTGAAGTAGTCGATAATTTTCGTTTGCGTCACTTGAGTCTTTTGGATTACACTAATATATTCTTCACGCGTTTGTGGGTTTTCGATCATTTCACTACTTTGATTGTTCAAATTTAAACCAAGTTCTTTCACTTGATTGTAATAACGTGTCAATAACCGCTGTCCTTCTGTTGTTAACCTGCCATCTGCCCCTCGCATTCCAAAACTAGATAGTTTTGCTGCTAATTCACGTAAATTATTTTCAGCTTTCTCAGAATTATTATTTTCACTCAGCGAATTAATTTGATTAATCGTCTCATTGAGTAAGTAATATCCCTGAACAATGCCTTCTGAATCTCGTTCGCCTAAATTAGTTGCTTGATAATAGCGAGAATAAAAGGCTGTTGAACATAAGCAAAGAGCCAGGACAAAACAAACAATAACGTTACGTCGTTGTTTTTTTCGCTTTACAGTTGCTTTTTTTATTTTTCGTCTAATTTTTTTTCGTTTGCGTGTATTTTTTGTTTTTATACGTGACAACTGTCCCAATAGTTTTCCTGTTTTAAGTAGGCTAAAGAAACAAAATAAAGAAAACAATGCAAAGAGGATAGCTCCTGATAATGTAGCAATAAATACCCAGTCTAGTAATAGCATTTTTCTATCCTCCTATAAACGCTTAACGTTTCTTGCCTTTAGAGACTCTTTTTTTATTTTTAGTATTCTTTTTTTTATTTTTATTCATTGTTCGAACAATGAAATAGATAATCAAAATTACAATCAATACTCCAAAGATAATCAGTAGAATCAGTTGCCAATTAATTCGGTTTTCTTGTAATAAGCTGACATCTTCCTGATTAAACTTATCTGCTTCTTCGTTACTGATTGTAAACTTCTGCTCCCATTCCCACTTTTCACCTGTTTTTGCTGTAACCAATACATGTGCTCGATAATCGCCTGGCACCATTTTCTCACCGTTCATTGATACAGGAAACTTTATTTTAGAATTGGGTGCCATACGCATTTTTGTTTGCTTTGTATCATACAAAACTTCATCTGATTTTGCGCCCATTACTTGAACATCCACCGTCATATCATCTAAATAAGCAGATTGTGTATTAGAAAAATCAATCATGATCGCGTTACGATAATTTTTTAAATCTGCATACACCTTATTTAATTTCAAGTCTGGTTTAACTTCTCTATCCGTTTCAGTCAGCAACATTCCAACTAAATAAGCATATTTATTTTTAATCATGCCTTCTTGCTTTTCAGATTCCTGATCTCGTTCAATCATGTAAATACCACCAGAAATAACACCATCATATGTAGCTTCTGGCATCGTAATATCAATAGGATAATCAACTGTTTGCTTTGGTGGAATCACGACAGATTCTTTTCCTTTCACAATATCTGCAAAATCATATTTTAGAGAGGAATCTTTTTCTAAGCTTGATGGTCCATTTTCTAATACACCATTGCTGTTTGTTTTTGTGCTGTTTAACCCTACATCTACGGTAACCTCTTTATCAGAGCTATTGCTTAATTGGATTACAACCGTTTGTTTTTGACCTGGTGTCATTCTTAAGTCGAAGTAACTTGCTTCTTTATGTTGATTTTCTGGGTAGATTACTTTGTAGCTGAAACCACTGCTGGCAGCTTCTTCACTACTTTCATTTGCTGAAGCAGCATTCGGCCTACTGATCAGAGTAATCGCTATGTAAAAAATAATAGTAATATAGGCTAAAAATTTTTTATTCATTCTTTTCACGTTCCTTCTTTCAAAGTGAACAGGATCACCATTATTACTTTTTGATGATCCTGCTCAAACTTACTTTTATGCTAATTTATATTAGCGTGCGTCAGCGATTGTCCAAGTAATTGTTGATGTATATTCACTAGCTGTTGATAATTTGTTATTTGCAGCTGGAATAGAAAGTTTTACAGATTTATCTGCATTTCCGTCTGCCATTTTACCAAAGACTAAATCAAAACGACCAAATCCTTTATCATCTGCATCTTGATTTACAAATTCAGTAGGAGTCGTTCCATCTGTTGCTAATACTTGCGTTTTTGCTGCAGCTGTTGGATTAATTTGGCCTGCATCACCTGTTGTTGTTAAGCGAATGTTATCGTAGGTAAGTGTTGCGGCTTTTAATTCTTTTCCAGCTGTATTTTTGAATGTTGTTGCTTTTGCAGTTAATTTATATTTATTGGGAAGATCATCTGCACGTTCATCTTTAAACGTCACAAAGTTAGGCATTTCTACAGTATTATCTGCATTATCTTTCTCAGTTGTTTTAAATGTGCTCGCATAGTATTCCCAACCGTTAGCCGTTGGCGTTGTTACTTCGTTTGTACCAAAATCAAGTGGTGCAATTGATACAACTTTCAATGGGCCATTATCTGGGTTTACTGGTGGTTCTGTAATTTCAGGTCCATCTGTTTCAGGCGGTGTAACAGTATCTGTTCCAGTACCATCTTGTTTGAATTTAATTTTACCCGTTGAAGAACTTACTTTTGCATCTCCTCCGTCGGCTTTTGCTACTGATGGTAACGCTAGTCCTACTCCGATTACTGTTAATAATGCTGCTCCGCATAATTTGTGTGTCAATTTCATTCTTGTTTCCTCCTAGGATTTGTTTTAAATTTATGGCAACTCGGATAATACCCAAGTTAACACCGTTTCATATTGTACTGGGTCTTTTTTTGTTTTCCCTGGTACGGTTAAAGAGACTGCATTATTTTGATAGATTGGCTGATTATTAAAATCAGGATCAAGGATAGGCTGTCCATTTTGATCAATTCTCGGACTGAGTGTGTCTTTGCGTCCTTGTTGGTTATCAATGGTTGCCCCAAAAATAATTGACCACGTTCCTTCACCTGCCCCAGCTTTTGCTTGTGCCAAGTCGTAAGTTTCGCCAATATTATTAATGTGAATAACCTCTTTTGACACAGTCGGCGCAAAGCTGCTGTCATTAATCGAATTTGTCCACGATTGATCCAATGAAATAACGGCACCTTTTAATTCTTTATTTTTGGTTGTCTCATTTTTCAACTGTGTTTCTTGTCGGACTTGTAAGGTCCATCCGCTTTTATTTTCACGGTAATCGGATATTTGAACAAAATTCCCTCTTGCACCTGTTCCGTCAAGAAATAGTTGTGCATTTGCAAAATACGTTTGATCTTTGTCTGAAACTTCATTGCTCCAAAAGTTTAACTTAGGAACAAAATCAAACCTCAGTGGCCCCTCGGTTGTTGGCGTTGCACCTGGATCAGCAGCCTTATCAGGATGTTCTGGGTCAACAATTTCTTTAGGATACTCACCTGTAAACTTCACTGTACCGCTGCCAGAGTAACTAGTTGTTTCAGCAGATACACTTAATGATTTAATACTTGTTACTACCATCGCTACAACAATAAGGATAAAAATGCGTTGTTTTTTCATTGATTTTAACGCTCCCTTCTTGCTGATTTTTTTTCCTTTTTCTTTCGTAAAAAAAGAATTAAGACTAAAATAACCAAGATCAAACCACTAATACTTAAACTAGTTTTGACAAGTTCACCCGTTGAGGGATATCTGCCTTTTGGTTTCGTGACAACTTCTGACTTACTCGTGACCGTCGTTGCAGTTGTATTCGTTGTATTACTTTCGCTTTCTGAGGTACTAGCTTCATAAAATCCCACGCCAGCTTTTGTTTGTATTTGTCCTATTTCTTCAGCATAAACAGTTGAAAAAGTAGTTAAGCAGAAACTTAAGCATAAAATAGAGACAAATAAGAAACGATTTTTTACGATTTTCTTCATTTATTTCTTCCTCCATCGCTTAATATGCTTCTTCTACTCGCCAAATCAATGTGGTTTCGTATTCTCCAGTCAACTTCACTGCACCAGAAGGGACATCTAGTCGAAGGCCTTGTTTATCTGGTCCCCAAGTTCTTGTGGAGATATCGTATTGTCCTGAAGCATCGTGTTTTGTCTGAAGCACATCTTGTGCATCAGTCGATAGTACTTTCTTATCTGAAGCTGTTTGATAGCTTAAAACACCACTTAGTACATGCGCCGGACTATCTGGCATACTTAGTTCATCTTCAAGTTTTACAGATAACTTCCAGTTATCTAGATTCTTTCTATTATCCCAAATCACTAAAGGTTGATCGTAAGATGGATTATTATCTTTTGTTCCTTTCCAGCTGACCTCGTGACTGCCAAAATTAATTTCTGTTGGACCAGAATAAATTGACAACGTACCTTGGAACGTAT
This sequence comes from Enterococcus rotai, assembly GCF_001465345.1. NCBI lineage: Bacteria > Bacillati > Bacillota > Bacilli > Lactobacillales > Enterococcaceae > Enterococcus > Enterococcus rotai. The sequence continues at coordinate 1,083,000 of NZ_CP013655.1, forward strand.
AAGTGATTGTAGATTCTTCTGTTCCAATAGGCACGGCAGTTTCATTCGTTGGACGTCCAGAATTTTCTAGCAGATAGCGGTCTGCAAGAACAGAGTTAATTGCGTCTGTCACCAATTTTTCTTTTGTTAAGTCTATCGTAGAACCTACATTTCCTTTTAAGGTAACATTGTCATGCAAGCTTCCACCTGATTCATCAACAAATTGAACTTTGACCGTTTGTTCTGAGAGTTTGACCGTAACCTGAATCACTTTTGTGATATCTGTTGCCAAACCAGAGTCTGCGGCTTTGACAGTAAGAACGACTGGATACGTCCCACTCGTCTTGCTTGGAGACAAACCAGCTAAGTCAGTAACTTGAACCTTATCTGTTAAATCTGTATATACGCCATCTACTATTTTATGGGAAGAAACGTTACTCTGTGATAAAATTTGTGCTTTTAGCTGTGCCTCTGTCATATCCTTAATCGTTTTCGTCTCTAAAGTGATATCTTGTGCATCAATACCATTTGTTGTTTCATGTACGATTAGCTTAGACGTAACAACTGTTTCGTTTTTCGCATCATCCATTACAATGACTTTAACCTCATGTTCGCCAACAGTATTAACAAGCGTATCAATTTCACCCAGTGTTTCTGCAGTATATTTATAGGTAAAATTTTGTATCACTGGATTAGTATCTGTGGGATTTTGAACGAATACACTTGGATTCGGTGTGGTATCTCCTTTTCCAAGATGATACTCTTTAGGCTCTCCCTTTGGTGGTGTGACGTCTAAAACAACTTGGGTTGCAGTATCTGTTTTACCATCTAAAAAGGAGTAAGCTGTAATGGTTGTTCCTGCTGAAAAATGTTTTCCTTCCGGCAATGTATAGGAATAATTACCAGAAGCATCTGCCTGAACAGTAAAATTGTCTGAATATAAGGGATCTTGTCCTGAACTTGTTACTGGGCTTTTCACACTATTTTTAGCTGGATCAATCAATACTCCGACACTATCGACAATTGGTTTATCTGATAACCTGACATATGCACCTGGATTGGTTGTTCCACTGATTGTTGTTGAATCTGTTGAAGAGATATCATCTGTTGCTTTGCTCAAAATACTGACACTAACATCAGGAATATACTCATACAAAACACGTTGAACATTTTTAGTTGTAAATCCAGTCGTTGAATTTTTAAAGCTCGCTTCATTTGCCGTCGTTAGAGAAGAGGCTTTTGTGATAGTGGGATTAATTTCGCTATAGTTGATCAGCATGCCATACATTGGTGTCCAACTTCTATTAGGCGAACCGTCCAAAACTCCTCTATTCCAGATGTTAACTTTTTGGATATCAACATCTAGCTTTCCAAGGGTTCCTCCAATACGAATCAAGCCTGAATCACCTGCGTTCATTACAGCTGTTCGTTGTAAGTTAACTCGTAAAGCATCCGCAAATTGGAAAGTTGATCCTTGCGTCGCAAAGCGAATTAGACTTTGAGCTGGATTGGTACTGTCGCTTGAAATATTGAAAGTCCCTTTTTTATTTACTTTAAACGTTGCATCACCGCTAGCATAAATAATATCCGTTTCAGAGTTGCCCATGCTTGTTGCCTCTATATTTAAGGCTCCTTCTTCATCAACAATCAATGACGATCCGCCACCCATAGAAATAATACTTCTAGTATCACCAGATCCTCCAGAAGTACGTCCATCTGATTTAATATTTAGGGCCGCTTTTTTGCCGATTGTTAATTTGGAATTTGCTGAATAAAGATCCAATGAACCCCAATCTGTTTTTCCTTTTGGAGAATTTAGATTTAAGGTCGCTCCTTCATTCAGCGTAACATTACCATTCGCTACATATAAATTTTGTCCGTACGCTTCTCCCCAATCATTTGATGGTCCCGTTGTGACGGTCATCGTTGAGTTCTTATCTAAAACCAATGATCCACCATTCATCAACCATATATTTCCAGAATTGATTGTGTTACTTTTAAAAGTGGCATTTTCCATTAAAGTCAAATTGGATATCTCTAAATTTGCTTGACCCAATGCATTGATTTGCCAATTTGTCCGAAATGGAGACGTGTAGTATTGTGTCATATTATTCTCAACAGTACCTGACATATATACTTGTGCGTATGGGGAATGGAGTAATTCTGAACCTGTATCCTTGAGGTTATGGAATGTTAGTTTAGACAGTCTCTGATTGTCGGCACTTAAATCTACATAGCTAGTAAATCCATAATAGTTTCCATGGTAAGCAGTTAAGTTTTGCCAAGTAATATCCCAACCATTTGTTCCAGTCACTGTGTTGTTATAAAAACCAATCATTAATGATCTGAAATCGATTGTATTATTATTGCCCTCTATAACTAATTTTCTAGCAATCCCAGTTCTAGTCATGTACCTAAAGTTAGCAGTAGCATTGGCATTCGATGTTGCACCAGCGCTTATAGAATTTAATGTACCGCTGATACTAGGATCGTCAGGCGTTTCAAACGACTTAGTAATACTTATCGCTTTGACACTAGTATCATCTATAGCACGAATCAGTTGCTCCCAGCTTTGTACTTCTCTTATTTCATTACCAGTAAATTGTGTTAAGTCAACTTCTCCAGTTGCTACGTTTCCTTCAGTAGTTTGTATATCTTCTGCTTTGATTAATGACTGTTTACCTAAAAATCCCAATAGAACAATCATTCCCAAGAAGATAATTCCTAAGAAAAAAGACTTTTTTCCGATTTTCATTTTTTCTTCAACTCCTCTCCTTTCAAATTTATTTGTACGTTTGTCTTTAGAACGTACAATGTATTTCCATTTTCCTTGCTAAGAATATTATTTTTTGATACCTTAAATTATGAGAAAATTAGCTATGTCCGTTTAATCATCGCTTCGACGTTTCCAACAGCAAATCGTATGATTGATAATGCTGATTTTCTCTTATTTGCAAAATGTTATTCTTAGCTCAAAAAAATGAAAACTATTATGGTCAATTCTCCGTCACCGTCATTTCCCTTGTAGAGATAAGTATTCACTCAACAATTTCAACCGCCATGACAGACAGTGTTTGCATTATCAAATATCCAGCATGTAGCCTTTTGAACGAACTGTTTTAATATAGGTATGTGACTCGTTATGTTCATCTAACTTTTGGCGCAAATGGAATATCAAGTTACTTATACGATATTTTTTGTAATTTTCATTATTTGTCTTTTTCCATACTTCGTTTAGAATTTCTTCATATGTAACCGTCGTCTTACTATGTTTGTAAAGTATTTCTAGTATTTTAAACTCTTGTTTCGTCAAATAAATCTCTTCTTCATCGCCCAAAAGCACACTAAGGTTCTGGGGAATTAATTTAAACGATGCCCCATTCTTTTTCTTTTTTGAGAAACTTTTGCTGAAAAAAATTTGTTCTTTCATTTCACCCTTCACAGTACATAAGTTGTTTGAAATAATTAATGCAACTTCATCCAAATTATTAGAGCTATCAAATACCATATTAGCTCCCAATTCAAGAAATAGTGTACGTTCACTATTTTCTTTTACTTCAGAAAGAATCCATAAAAACTTAGTCGTCTTCTTGCGTATTTCTATCAACAATCTAAATATCGTTGTACTGCTCAAAATATCATTTTTTTTTATTAAAATAGCATCCAATTCATTTAAGTGACTCACAATATCTTCTTTTTCAAAACATGTTAATGAAAGTTCATGATTGTTAAAACTCTTTATTAGTTTACCTTCCTCATCTTTGGGCAAAGATACATAGCCGATTTTGTACATTTTTAATTCTTCCTTTCTGATATCAATCAACAAATTCTCTTCTACAACACATTTCTAGTTTGCACATAAATAAACAGTTAAAATACTGTTATTAATGGTTCGAACCCTCTATAATGAAAATTATAGACGATATTTGAACTATCTGATTCTCTCTTTTTGTTCACAGCTTTTCCGTCTTTTTATTTCTTATTTCTACGACAAATAAGAAATAAAGTGGGATTATTGTTCTACACGACACTTATCTCTTTTTTTGACCATTTCTTTGACGGAGTTATTTAGGTAATACATGCTATTGAGCTTTCAGAAATAAATGATCTATTGCTGTGATAGCGTTTATCCTGTTTTCTAACAATGAATCAGCATATGTATCCAGAGTCAATTTAATTGAATGATGTCCTAATATTTGGCTCAAGCTCGCTATGTCTACTCCTTGTTCCAAACAACGTGTGGCAAAGGTATGTCTTAAAGAATGGAAACGAATGTCTGGAAGTTCTAGTTTATTAACAACTTTTTTAAATCGATAATTTATCGTTCGTGGCTCCGTTAATCCACCATTACAACAAATCACATACGGCCCTGAAGAATATTTTTGTTTTTCCAGTAAATAGTTTCTAAGGTTTTCCGCCATAGGAATTATTCGGGCTGAATGATCCGATTTTGGAGAACCTGCTATTACTATGGTTTTTGTTAGTGTTGTACTTTCATTGGTTATTCGGGTGATTGTTCTTCTTACTTGAATCAAATTCTTATCAAAGTCAATATCTTCCCATTTTAGACCACTAATTTCTCCAATTCTCATACCTGAATATAATGCTAAAAAAACAGGGGAGCATTTCTTTTCTGTTAAAGCCAACATTTCAATTTTTCTCTGCTCTTCTAATGTAAGTGCATTTATTTTTTTTGTTGTAGTTTTGGGAAGAACGATATTGTCACATGGGTTTTGAAGTAAATATCTTTGTTTTACAGCTGAGTTTAAGGTTTTCTTTAAAATATTGAATATATTTTTGATCGTACCAGAAGCAAAATTCTGCTCAGCAAGGTGATAGACAAACTCTTGAATCGTATCCTGTGTGAGTTTTTGAACTTTTATATCACCTAATTTCGGTAAAATATGACGTTTGATCAGCCTAGTATAATTTGAGTATGTCGTAGGTTTCACAGTATATCTCATCGTTGTCATCATCCAATTTCCAATGAATTCCTCAAATGTCTCATTATAACTAGCAACAGAACAATTGGAGGTAAGGTATCTAGCTTTGACAAATGTTAGCTTTTCTTTTACTTCTGAATACTGTTTGCCATAGATGGAACCATAAATTATTTTTTTTTCTGGTGTTCGTTGTTTAATATACCTCCCCTCCCAACGACCATCTTTTCTTTTATAAATATTTTCACCTTTTCTTACCATAGTAAATTGATCCTTTCTTGACGATTTTTTTGACGGCTTATCAAAAGATAATTCGATTCCTTTCAAAAAAATTTCTAAAAAAATGTTTTTTTCTCATTTTTTTTAATCTTTTTTAAAATATTAGATAAAAACGATTATTGACTTTAAGAGATTTCTCAGTTAATATAAATACAAATTTAATTTAATAGATAAATTTAAGTTATTTTTCACAAATTAATCATTATTTCTTATTTCTTATTTGTCGTAGAAATAAGAAATAAATACGGGGTCTATTTTCTCTAATTTTTTAACTATATTTCGTTAATTACATATGTATATTGTATACTTATTTTTTTGCACCCTAAATAGATTGAATATTCCATCTATTTAAAAATTGACTATTCAAGAATTTTTTGTTTCACCCGATACAAATATTCACTATATTTTTACTTTTTTAAAATCCATGATATTGAGTAAAAAGTAACGTCTGAACTCATTATCTATAGCTACTTTTTACTCTAGAATAGTTCCCTTCGTTTTTTTAATTGAGAGGTGGTTCTGCTATACTTATTTTGGTAACAAACAATCCTTCTTCTTGAATTTCAATTGTCAAAGTATACGGAGAATTAGCCAGCATTGTTTCAACCAGATAAATGCCTAATCCAGTACCACTTATCGAACTAAACGTTGCAAAGGGTTCTCCAATTAATTGCAAGTCAATGTTATTATGTCCGGATATTTTATTTTTAATCGCTAGGCTATTTTCGGTGACTTTTATGAATATAATACTATCTTCTAATGTATAATTAATTGCATTACTGATTAAATTAGAAAAAACTTTTTCAATAATTTTTCTGTCTAGTTCCATAAAAAAATCATTTATAAACTCACGGCAGACCGTCAGTTTTTTGTCCTCTAATAGTACATCATAGTGATGAATAACCTCATTGATGATTTCTATTGAAGACTGTTCTGACTGTTGACTAAGGTTATTTTTTTGACTGATAAATAATATTTCTCTAATTAATTGGTCTAAATTATTGGTTTGATTATTGATTTCTATCAAAATATCTCGAGTATTTTGTGCTTGATTTAGATTTTCTAATTGATTAACCAATAATTTAGTAGACATCAGGGGTGTTTTCATTTCATGTGTCATCCCTTTTAAAAGAGCAGAGTTGTTTGATTCCAGTTTTTTTACAAGTTGAACTTCTTTTTCTAGCTTATTTTGTGCATACTTTAATTCTGAATAAAGTTCTTTTACTTGTGATTCGATTTCTGCATATTCTTCTAATCTCAAATTTAAATTGAGGTCAACTATTTCATCATTTGATACATTCATTTTGGTTAGATCAAATAAAATATCCAATTTTTTTCTTTCACGTTTAAATAAAGAAACATAGATAGTAATAATTACAGCTATACTAAAGGCAGCTAAAAATAAGACATATGGAACAGACTCCAATATTATATTGCTGATATCTGGAGGCGTTAATTGAATTGGATAACTTATATAAACGTTTAGATCATTCACCTTAAATTGCGTAACAATTCCTCTCATAGGCACTAACAGCATATTGAAATCGTAGTTAAATGGTTCTGAATCATTTTGAGGATAAATAATTTTCCCATTTGAGTTTGTAATGATTACTCGATAGCCATTAACAACAAAAGGCCTTAGATAGCTATAATCCTTATTAGTTTCAATAATTTCACGTATTTTTACAGTTGTTCCATCGAATATATCTTGTTGCTCTTTTTCTATTTCTTTCCCTAGATTCAATGTGATGACACCAATCACTATAAAAAATACGATAAAAGACATGATTATTGAAAGCAAAACGATAACTACTTTAGTTGGCCACTGGATTGGCTTATTCTTTTTCAATTCGGTAGCCAACTCCTTTGAGCGTATCTATCAGATCTTTTCCCAATTTATTGCGTAGATTTTTAATATGGACATCAATCGTTCTGGAATCAACGTAGTAGTCGTATCCCCAAAGTGCCGTTAAAAATTCATCTCTAGAAAATACTTTTCCTTGGTTTAATAACATAGCTTGCAGAATGTCAAATTCTTTTGCAGTCAATGTGATTCTTTCTCCATTTTTCTCTACAATATAGTTACCAATTTCAATCATAATATTTTTATAGCGTAGTTTTTTAACCGATTTTTGAGCATTTGACTCGATACGTCTCAATATAGCATCAATTTTTAAGAGTAATATATTTACAGAAAATGGCTTCACAACATAATCATAGATTTTTCGATTATAAAGATTGATTTGCGTAAATTCATCATTCAACGCACTGATAACAATTATAGGGATTTGATGAATCTCTAACCTGTCCAAAAATTCTTCTCCGCTCATTTTAGGCAACATCAAATCGAGTAAAATTAAATCATAATTTTTTGATTCAAAAGAAACTAAGGCAGATTCTGCATCTGGAAAAGCGGACACATCATAGTTTTCTTTTTTTAAACTCAAGCATAAACCTTTTCTAATTTCATCTGTATCCTCTATTAGAAGAATTGATTTTTTCATAATTCTCACCTCTATTAAAGGATAGCAAATTATTTAATTTAATTTAAATAATTGGCCTTCTTTAATAGTCAGTACTACATCAGATTGTTGTTCTATTATGGGATCATGTGTCACAACGATGATACATTTTCCCTTTTCTTTTAATTGTTTAAATAGATTCATCACTTCTTTAGCATTACCTCTATCTAAATTTCCTGTTGGTTCATCAGCAATAATCAAGTCCGTATCTAAAGCAACTGCTCTTGCAATCGATACTCTTTGCTGTTGGCCACCCGATAATTGAGCACTTTTCTTGGTTTGATTCTCTCCTTTAATATCTAACTGATTAAGAATTGTTTGAACAAAAGGAAGAACACTTCTATCTTTTTTCTGATGGATTGCTAAGCCTAACTTGATGTTATCAATTGCTGATAAATATGAGACTAAGTTAAAAGATTGAAAAATATAACTGATTGACTTTCTATATTTGACGTAATTACTTACTTCTTTTTGATTGTAAAAAACCTGTCCTTCTTGGAGAAACTCTAATCCTGATATTACGGAAAGAAACGTTGATTTTCCAACACCAGATACTCCGACAATTGAATATATTTTTCCTTTTTCAAATGAATAGTTAATATTTTTCAATATTGTTTGATCATTATAACAATAAGATAAATTTTTGACTTCAAGCATATTGTTCCTCCCTATTCTGTACTAGATAAAATTGATTTTGGACTCTTCTTAAGAATCCTCATTGTTGGAATTGTTGTTGAAAACAGAACAATTCCTAGTAGTATCATGAAAATAAAGCCTGCTATCTTGATATTTTGCGCTTTATCTTGCTCTTGGATTTGAATTTCTGTATCTAATTTTACACTTGTATCTTCAACATAATTTGGTCCCCGCTGAACCATTGGCTCTTGTTTACTATCTGAAATTGTTTGTTGCATTTCTTGATTGATCGTTTCAGCTGCAATTGGATTGACGATGAAATTCGAAATACCAGATCCAATCATAAAACTAATAACTAATACTGTTGTAACTTCTAAAAACATTTGTAGCAATATTTTAAACTTTGTTTCACCTAAAGCTAAAAGTAGTCCTATTTCATACTTTCTTTCACGTAATGACAGTAACATGATCAATGAAACGATTACCGCAGCAACTACAAAGATCACCAGTTGTAAAACAGAGAAGATATTCATAATTTTATCTATCATGTTACTTATTGTTTTATATTGCTCATAAGTACTATTGAATTTAATAGCTGAAAAATCACCCCCACCTGATTTGATTTCTGAAATAAATTTATCCGTATTCATTGGATTTTTTAGTTCGACTTTTACTTTTTCGTAATTCATAATCGGTGAGTTGATACCCTCATCTTGAAATTGAACCTTTTTAGCATCATCCAATACTTTTCTTGTAGAATAAAATGTTTCTTTTTCTTTACTTAGATAGACCGATTCATTATCTTCTGTTAATGTATAAACTCCTGAAATTTTTGCATCCATTTCTTTTTTCGTTTTGTTTTCTTGGAAGCCTGAACTTAGATCTAAATTTAACGAATCACCAACTTTAAGATTATATTCTTTCGCATACTTTTCTGATACCATTATTGGATTTTCTAAATCAGAATTGTCAGGTAATTTCCCCTCGACCACTTTTATCTTAGTCTTAGCTAAATCTGGGTTAGTGCTATCGAAAATTGATAGTTCATTTGTTGGTGTTACGTAACCTTCTGGTACTTGATCTGATACGTTAGTTGATTCATTATTTGAAAATTGTGTACTGACTGCAGCATTACTATAGACGGAAAAGTCTTTCACGTATGAGGACTCGCTAATTTTTTTTACTAATTGCTCATCAATATTTTGTTTACCGCTACTTGATCCTCCTCCATACATTTCTTTCATCAAAGCATCCAGATCAAGCTCAACTGAAATAACAGGATTCACTTGATCTTTTGTTTCATTTAGTACTTTTTTTAATGAATGTTGAATAGATGATCCTGAAACTAAAAAGACTGAAACAACAATAAATAAGACACCTAGAATTATGGTTCTTTTTTTTAAATTGATAATACTTTGAAAAATTCTTTGAAAAATACTCAAAAGATTACCTCCTTGCTGAATTGATTTTTAGTTTACTTTATCGAAGTGAAGTGTATATGTTTTGTATGTAAAGTTAATGTAAATTCCCGTTTTTGTATTTTTTATAAAAAAATAAAATGATAAGAAAAGTCGATTATCGATTTTTCTTATCATTTTATTTAACTATTATATATCTTGTTCGTATCCATATAATTTCAATTTACCTGAGAGATACTCACCTAAATATATTTCATTGATTCCTTTATATTTTTCATTTTGAACCTGCTCATTTAACCATTCAATATCTTTATTAATTAATTCCAGCACATCATAGTTTGCTTGACCATCTACAATGATTGGATACCGAATACTTTCATCTCCGAATTCTATCATAGTTAATTGTCCATTTTGTTCTAAAACAGCTCTTTTTACATTTTCAACTTCATAAATAGCATTCGCTCTTAATTTAAACATCAATTCATTCGCCGAAATGCCACACCTTAGACATTCATTTACATCAACTTTTCCATCTTTGATTAAAGTGATTGGTCTACCATCCACAATATACTTTACATATCGATTATGCTCTTTAGCAAACTTAACTGTCAATACAAGCAACGTCCAAATAATCAATACTAAAACAAACTGCAATACACTAATTGATTCATTATAAATTACACCTCCTATAATTCCACCTAGGACATAATTTTGAACCTGATCCATTGCCGAGGAAGGCGCTAGGTTACCTTTCCCCATTAGATTTATCTGAATAATTAAACAAATAATTCCTAAGCCAAGTTTGATAATAATTGGACTATATAGTTGCATGATATCTTCCTTTCTATTCAACCTATTGCGTAATTGTAATATTTGGATTCATTAAATGAGCTTCTTCTAAGACATATGAATTTTGATCCATACTTAATATCGTCTTGTAGTATTTATCTTTAATTTTTACAAGTGTTCCATCAACTAGTTGAGTTGAACTTACGAGAATCTCTGTTTTGTTTACCCCTTTTTCTTTTGATATCTGCTTCACAAAATTGACCAGTTGAGACGATTGTGAATTTTTACTTTGATTTTGTGTATAATCGGAATACTGAACACCCAGTAAAAATAATAGTAGTAAAAAAGTGATTATACTTAAATCGCGATATTTCGTTTGAATCCTATGGCGCATATACAAACTAAACGCAATAATCATTACAATCAATGCACCGAAAATAAAAAAATACTTAATATAATCATTGAGATTGGATTGTGATTCCAAGTAATTTATGCCGTAAAAATTCATTAAAAATCCCTCCAATAAAAATTTAATCTTTAAAATATATAGTATTATAATATGCTTTATTGACTCAAAATAAAAGCATACTTACTCATAAAATAAAACACCTCGTCACAAAGATCGTACTGGGTGTTTTGTTTTTATCTCTTTTTTCCTCTTGAAAATACCGCTATACAGCCATTTCCTGTATGACTAGTGATTGTTGGTCCAAGTGGATGTAAACGAATTTCTTTGACTTGAACTTTTTCTTCGATCAAAGCTTTGACTTTTTCTGCACTTTCTAAATCGCCAGCATAGGCAATAAATACGGTTTGCTTCAATGGTTCAACCATTCCTTGAACGGTTTCATCTGCTATTTTTTTCAACGCTTTACCTCGTCCGCGGACTTTGCTGATATTTTGTAGTTTTCCCTGTTCATCCACTACAATGATTGGTTTAACGTTCATCAACCCACCGATTGCTGCTGCCGCTTTAGAGATTCGGCCGCCACGTTCCAGATGCTTTAAATCATCCACTGTGACCCACGAATGCACGGTCATTTTATTTTCCGATAACCATAGTAGGATATCCTCTAAAGAATGACCATCTGCTTTTAATTGGATAGCTTCGCTAACTAGCAAACCTTCACCTAAACTAGCTGCTTTCGTGTCTATAACGTAAATTTCAGCGTCATTGTACTCTTCTTTCAATATATCGACAGCTTGCATCGCACTTTGATACGAGCCACTTAATCCAGAAGAAAAAGCTAAATACAAGATCGGTGTCTTCTTTTCTACAAAGGGTCTAAAAAATTCAATATAGCGTCCCACATTTACCTGAGAAGTTGTCGGCATGCCGCCTGTTTTGATTTCTTGTAAAAACCAATCATAATCAAATGTCTTCCCCAAATCATCGACTAATTCTTTCCCATTTAACTGAATCGTCATACTGATAAAATCAACATCGTTTGCTTCTAAATATGTATATGGTAAATCACAACATGAGTCTGTCATTAATTTAAATGTCATTTTTAAGTCCTCCCTAACTGTTTTTCTATTTTAACACATAATCGATTGTTACTCATGTTTTATTAGAGTAGAATCAGACTAAAAAAGGACATATTTTGGAGAAAGATGAATAAAAAAACGAGAGACATTTGATAATTTGTCTCTCGCTTGCTTTTTAAATTTAAATTTGTGCCCAAACGCTTTCTAATACGTTTGTTTGATTACGGTCTGGACCTACTGAGAATGTTGAAATACGTACACCTACTAATTCAGAAATACGGTGAACATAGTTTCTTGCATTAGCAGGTAGATCGGCTAATGTTTTACATCCAGTGATATCCTCTGACCAACCTGGTAACTCTTCATAAACCGGTTTACAACGGCTCAATTCCTTCAAGCTAGCTGGATAATGATAAATCAATTCTCCATCTAATTCATAGGCTGTACAGATTTTTACTGTTTCTAAACCACTTAACACATCGATAGAATTCAATGATAAATTCGTGATTCCTGATACGCGTTTAGAGTGACGCATCACAACAGTATCAAACCAACCCACACGACGAGGACGACCTGTTGTAGTCCCATATTCTTTCCCAACTTTACGAATTGTTTCTCCTGTTTCATCATACAATTCTGTCGGGAATGGTCCGTCACCAACACGTGAAGTGTAAGCTTTACATACACCAACGACTTTATTGATCTTTGAAGGACCAACACCACTACCGATCGTCACGCCTCCAGCAACTGGATTTGATGATGTCACAAATGGATACGTTCCTTGGTCAATATCCAACATAACGCCTTGAGCACCTTCAAATAAAACACGTTTTCCAGCATCTAATGCATCATTTAAAATAACAGAAGTGTCTGTTACGTATTGTTTAATTTGTTGACCATATTCATAGTATTCTTCAAAAATATCTTCAAACGCAATTGGCTCGCTATCAAACATTTTGACGAATTGACGGTTTTTTTCTTCTAGATTGATTTTCAAGCGTTCTTCAAAGATTTCTTTATCTAATAAATCTGCCACACGAATCCCTACACGAGCTGCTTTATCCATGTATGCTGGACCGATCCCTTTGATTGTTGTACCAATTTTATTTTCACCTTTGGCATCTTCTTGCAATTGATCCAATTGGATATGATACGGTAAAATCACATGAGCACGGTCAGAGATACGTAAATTATCTGTGGTCACATTGTTATCTTTTAAATACGCTAGCTCTTTTACTAGTGATTTCGGATTGACTACAACACCATTTCCGATCACACTGATTTTATCTTTGTAAAAGATACCTGAAGGAATCAAGTGTAGTTTATAAGTTACACCATCAAATTTAATGGTATGACCTGCATTATCTCCGCCTTGATAACGTGCGATGACCTCAGCATTCTCACTTAAGAAATCTGTGATCTTTCCTTTTCCTTCATCGCCCCACTGCGTTCCGACTACTACAACTGATGACATTCGAACACCTCGTTCTAAATTATTTTGTCCTGATTTATTGTACCAATAAAACAGAACGCTTTCAAGGAAAAATCGAATATTATTTTTTAGAAAATTAAAAAATAAAGCAAAACACGAACATTAATTTAAAAATGGTTTTACATCAGATAAAAAAACGAAAATTTGGTTATTCCCTTGTAAAGAAATTTCATTTTGTTATAATCATAAACAATATATTATAAACTTAAGTAGGAGGTACATTCGGGATATGAAACATTCTTTTTGTTTGGAGATTGACGAATCTCTATCTTTAGTCCAGCCAACTCTCGAGATGGCTCAGGAACTTTTTGAAGTTGTTGATTCAGATCGGGATCATTTGAGGAGATTCCTTGATTTTGTGGATTCTTCAACCTCTTTTGAACCACAGGAGCACTATATCAAGATGAAATTAGAAGGCTATATCAAGGGAACAGATCGCTTATTTATTATTGCTTTTGATCAGAAAATAATTGGCTGTATTGATTTACATTTTATTGATACTAACAATAAAAAGGCTGAACTTGGTTACTGGCTTCATTCATCTCAAACCAACAAAGGTTTTATGACAAAAGTAGTTAAAAAGGTTTGTGCAATTGGGTTTGAAGATATGGGGTTAAATAAATTAAGTATTCGAGCGGATACTGAAAATAAAGCAAGTAATGCCGTTGCCCTTAAAAGTGGTTTCTCTTTTGTTGGAACGGATAAAGCAGAAGTTATTATGTATAATGAGTTTAGAGATTTAAATAAATATTCTCTTTTAAAGGCCGATTTCAATTAAAAAGATAGCCCAGGTAAGTTTTCAGTAAACACTTACCTGGGCTATCTTTCTATTTATTCATACTTAGAATTCTTCTCTCGGTGATAGTGAAGCGAACTTATTAAATTCTTTAATAAATAACAGTTCGACAGTTCCTCGAGCACCACTCCGGTTTTTCTCGATAATCACTTCGATCACATTGTCGATTTCTGGCTCTTCACGAGCACCATCCTCGCCTTCTTCCCCACGATCATAGTAATCATCGCGATAAAGAAAAGCTACGATATCCGCATCTTGCTCGATCGATCCAGACTCACGAATATCACTTAACACAGGACGTTTATCCTGACGTTGTTCTACACCACGAGATAATTGAGATAAGGCGATAACAGGAACTTTCAATTCCTTTGCTAGCTTCTTCAATTGACGAGAAATTTCAGATACTTCTTGTTGGCGGCTTTCACGACCCGTTCCTTCAATCAGCTGCAAGTAATCAATCAAAATCAAACCAAGATTGCCACGTTCTTGTGCTAGTTTACGACATTTCGCGCGAATTTCGGTAATTTTAATACCTGGTGTGTCATCGATATAGATTTGTGCTCTAGATAAGCTTCCCATTGCAATGATCAGGTTTTGCCACTCTTCTTCTGATAACTGACCAGTCCGTAAGTGTCCCGCTTCAATCGAACCTTCCGCACAAAGCATCCGGTTAACTAACGATTCCGCCCCCATTTCCAAACTGAAAATAGCAACAGAACGGTCTGTTTTAGTCCCGATATTTTGCGCGATATTCAAGGCAAAGGCCGTTTTACCCACGGCTGGACGAGCAGCTAAAATGATTAATTCTTCTGCTTGTAGCCCAGCTGTCATTTTATCTAAGGCTGGATAACCTGTTGGTAATCCAGTAATGTCTTCATCGTTTTGATACAGTTGGTCAATATTGGCGATTGAAGTGTTCAAGACATCTGCAATCGACAAAAAGCCGCTTCGATTTCTTTTTTCTGAAACCTCTAAGATGCTTCGTTCTGCATCATCTAGAATAGTCTCAACATCTTCCCCCTGTTCAAATCCTTTCGTAACAATCTCTGTAGCAGTTTGAATCAAATTGCGAAGCAATGATTTTTGTTCGACGATTTTTGCATAGTATACAATATTAGCAGCCGTTGGTACAGCTAATGCTAAATCAGATAGATAGCTTAATCCCCCCACGTCTTCTAATAGATTTTCTTGTTCCAAGCGATCTTTGATCGTGATCACATCAATTGCTTCATTTCGATCATTCAAGGTAAGCATAGTCTGAAAAATCAATTGATGATTACGGCGATAAAAATCTTTTGGTTCTATGTATTCTAAAGCATCGATAATAACCTCAGCATCTAAAAAAACTGACCCTAAAACGGCCTGCTCTGCTTCCATACTTTGGGGCGGTACTCGATCTTGCCATACTTCATTCATTTTTTTCTCTCCTATAGCTAAAATTACGCTTTTCAGTCTTTCTATTTTAACAAGAAACAAGCGAAATGTACAATGACATTATCGTTTCATTTTTGATTGGGAATAAGTAAAAAACAGAGGTTAGCCTCTGTTTTTTACTCATTATTCTTCTACAACATGAACTTTGATCGTTGCCGTTACTTCATGATGTAATTTAACTGGAACTTTTGTAAAGCCTAGTGAACGAATCGGTTGTGATAGTTCTAGCTTACGTTTGTCTAATTTGACCTTATATTGCTTGTTTAAGGCTTCTGCGATTTGTTTTGAAGGAATAGACCCAAAGAGACGCCCATCCTCTCCAGCCTTCGCTTTAAGCTCTACAACAGTTTCTTCTTTTTCTAGAAATTCTTGCATTTTTTTGGCTTCCGCTAAAATTTCTGCTTCATGTTTATCTTGTGCTTTCTTTTGCCCAGCTAAAGCACTGATACTCCCTTTATTGGCTTCTTGAGCGTAACCATTTTTGATGAGAAAGTTTTGAGCGTAACCTGTTGGTACTTCTTTGACTTCTCCCTTTTTCCCTTTACCTTTAACGTCTTGTAAAAAAATAACTTTCATACTAGTATTCCTCCTTATTTTTAAAGCATAGAAGTTTATGGAGCTGGATCATACATTACATCTATATTTTGTTGGATCACTTTCAGCAGCTGCTCTTTTACCTCAGCCACTGTTACATTTGTTAATTGTACCGCAGCATTCGTAAAATGACCACCTCCGCCTAAATTTTCCATAATCAGTTGGACGTTGATCGACCCATTACTTCGTGCGCTGATCCCAATTTGCTTATCCGTTCGTTTTGTTATTACAAAAGCTGCGTTGATGCCCACCATCGATAATAATGTATCTGCCGTTTTCGCTGCAGTCACACTATCATATTCCTTCTCTTCACTACCCGTTACAATGACTGTATCAGGTGTAACATACTCACTTTGAGCAATCAAACTGTTCATTTCCAAGTAGCTAGTTAAATCTGAGCTTAATAAATATTGTACTAAAGATGAATCTGCTCCACAAGTTCTTAAATAACTGGCCACATCAAAGGTGCGTGCCGTTGTTCGAACACTAAAACTTTTTGTATCGACTACGATTCCGGCTAGCAATAATGTCGCTTCAAGTTTGTCTAAACTTCTTTGAGCGTTACTTTGGTATTCGATCAACTCAGTTACTAACTCTGAAGCAGATGACGCAGATGATTCAATGTAAGCTAGCAATGGTTTAGCAGGAAATTCATCCCCACGACGATGGTGATCGATAATTACTACTTTATCAAACTGCTCATATAGCTCTTGCGAGATCGAAAGTGACGGTTTATGGTAGTCAACCATAATCAATAGACTGCTGTCTGTTTTTCGTTTCATTGCTTCCTTTGGTGTAATGATTTGCTTCGCCAGCTCAGGATATTTTCCCAGTTCAGCCATTACTCTGTCAACATCAGGAATACTTTCATTTTTATCTAGTACGACCCAAGCTTCCTTATGATGAAATTTAGCTAGTCGTGCCATCCCAAAAGCCGAACCGATCGCATCCATGTCAGGAAAGCGATGTCCCATGATATAAACATCGGATGACTCTGCCAAAATCCCTTGAATTGCTGTACTCATTGCTCTGGAACGAACACGCGTTCTCTTCGCAACGGAAGCTGTTCTACCACCATAAAAAATGGGCTTAGCATTGTCTCTTGCCTCTTTAACTACGACTTGGTCGCCACCTCTAACTAATGCTGTATCCAAGTTTGTTTGGGCGGTATTCCCTGTTTGACTTAATGTTTCACCACCATATGAAATACCCATGCTTAAAGTTATTGGTATTTCTCTTGTACTTGATTCTTTCCTGATCTTATCTAAAATTTGGAATTTAGTGTCCATCATTTTCTTTATATCTTCCAACTGTCCAATGAAGAAATACCGTTCAGCATTCAGTCTTTTGTAAAACACTTGATACTCATCCATCCAATCAGAAACCATTGTAGTGATAAAACTATTCAAGTAAGAAATTTCTTTCTCATCCATACTATCTGTAATATCGTCATAATTATCCACTGATACGATTCCAATTGCTGTCTGCATTTCCAATTTTTCTTGATACAAATTACTCTCTTCTGTAATATCCTTAAAGGTTATCGTGTTTTGACTTGTATCAATATTAAAACGATATACATGATCGCCAACTTTAAATATATCCTTACCTTTTTCAGCTCGTGATACATAGGTTTGTATTAATTCTGAACTGATAAGTGTTTGCCCATCTTTATGAAAAATATCCTCCGCGAACGGATTTAACCACTTTGCTTCTTTTGTGTCTGGATCGTAATTTATGATCCCAACGGACACTTCATTAAAAGCATAATCTAATGACTTTTCTGCAATCGTACTTGCTTCTCTGATTTTTTCTGTGTTGGATATTTCAATTTTTTTGATTAAATAGAAAATCCGATTGATTAATACAAGGTTGAGTATTAATAAGCCAGCTATAATCATGTATTTATTAGATAAGAAGAAAAGCAACATTACTTCTAATAAAAAGAGAACAAATACAGAACCCAAAATCCGTTTCATTCCATTTTTTTTCATTATAAGGACTCCTCCATGTTCTGCAGATAAGGTTATTTTAGCATAAAAAAGTGATTTCTGCGAGTCACTAAATGTTTCACGTGAAACATTCTAAAGCCTCACACAGTTGTTTGTATTTAAACTAAAAAAAGATCAAAGAACTAAACTAGTCCTTTGATCTTTACACAATTCTATATTATTGCTCTTCACCAACAAATGGTAATAAGCCCATGATACGTGCGCGTTTGATTGCAATTGTTAATTTGCGTTGGTTCTTAGCACCAGTACCTGTTACACGACGTGGCAAAATTTTTCCACGTTCAGAAATGAATTTTTTTAATAATTCGATATCTTTATAATCAATATATTCAATATGGTTAGCAGCGATATAATCGACTT
The DNA here is from genome assembly GCF_001465345.1 of Enterococcus rotai. Classification (NCBI taxonomy): domain Bacteria; kingdom Bacillati; phylum Bacillota; class Bacilli; order Lactobacillales; family Enterococcaceae; genus Enterococcus; species Enterococcus rotai. The sequence goes on from NZ_CP013655.1 coordinate 1,101,739, forward strand.
TACGACGTTTACGTCCGCCTCTTCTTTGTTGTGCCATTCTTATTCCCTCCTATCAAATTCGTTTAGAATGGTAAATCATCATCTGAAATGTCAATAGTCGAACCTGTCCCACCAAATGGATCAGACTCTCTATCGAAATCAGGCATACCGTTATTGTTAGACTGAGAGGATGATTGATTAAAATTGTTTTGTCCTGAAAAATTATTGTTCTGTGGTTGGAAACTATTTCCGCCACCAGCATTATAGCTAGGTGTTGAATCTGATCCATCTGTTGTTTGTCTTTGTTCTGAAGCAGAACGAGACTCTAACAACTGGAAATTCTCACAAACAACTTCAGTTACGTATACACGTTGACCTTGTTGATTCTCATAATTTCTAGTTTGAATACGACCAGTTACGCCTAATAATGTACCTTTACGCGCATAGTTTGCCATTGTTTCAGCAGGTTTACGCCAAATCACACAGTTAATAAAATCTGCTTCACGATTTCCATTTCCATTCGTAAAGTTACGGTTTACCGCTAAAGTAAATGTCGCAACCGCAGAACCACTAGATGTATATCGTAAATCTGGATCTTTTGTTAGTCTTCCAACTAATACAACGTTGTTAATCATTTAAACATCTCCTTTCGTCAACCCAATGTTTCACGTGAAACATTTTGATTAAACTTCTTCCTTGATAATCATGTGACGGATAATATCGTCATTGATTTTAGCAAGACGATCAAATTCATTGATTGCTCCTGCAGTTGATGGAGAAGATACTTTAACGATATGATAGATGCCTTCACGGAATCCGTTCATTTCATAAGCTAAGCGGCGTTTTTCCCAATCTTTTGATTCGATAACTTCAGCTCCGTTATCTTTTAAGATCGTGTCGAAACGTTCTACTAAAGCAGTTTTTGCTTCTTCATCAATGTTCGGACGAATAATGTACATAACTTCATAATTCGTAACTTGACTCATTGATTTTCACCTCCCTATGGACTTTAGGCTCTTAGTTTGCTAAGAGCAAGGAGAGTTATCTAAAATATATAGACTACTCACAATGTTTCATTATACAGTTAAAAGCTGATAAAATCAAGTATTCTTCGCAATTTTTGATCATTTTTTTTGACAATCATTTTTCTCTCAGGTCTTACTATTAATATACGTGTAAATCAGCTTTTTTTACTTTTTTACTTATGATTTAGGTTATTTATTTTTCATGGTATACTATCCTTGTTCGAAATTACACAAATAATCTAAAGTAGTTTGAAAGGATGCTGTTACATTGAATCAATTGTTAGAATACCAACCGCTCAACCTGTACACGAATTATCTTGAGGCAGCTCGTAATACCCCTGAAACAGCCATTATTCATGATGAACCTCTACCAGCTTTTCCTGAACTTGGAACGAATTACACCTATCAATTAAGTCATGAGGCGATCTTAAACCGCGCTTATCAATTGGCTAGTTTAGGCGTAAAAGCTGAAGATAAAATCATCATTTTCAAAAGCTCAAAATTCGATACGTATCTGTTGGCAGTTGCCGCTTCCTATTTAGGTGCTGTTCCAGCGATGATTTCTTATCATTTCCCAGCTGAAACAATTGAAGTGTTTGTTGATCGTTTGAAAAATCCGTTTATCCTATTTGATGAAGAAACGGCATCAAGAATCGCAAAAGTAAAGAATAGTTCACCCGAAAAACAAATTTCAGTGGCAAACCTTTTACAAGCACCCGCTAATGAGGTCCCTCAAGTAGAATTACCTAAGGATATGATTGCTTACATGACACATACCTCTGGCACAACTGGTATTCCTAAACTAATCTGTCACTCTGCTAATTCTATGGGGTGGCGTACAAAATGGCAAAAAACAATCTTTACAAAAATCGCCGAGAAAAAGCTGGTTGGGTTTCATATTTCGCCTGTTCACTCTCGTTTCAATATTGGGATTTCTTCTTTGATGGCTATGGGTTTCCCGATGATGCCATTATCGATATCGAATAGTGACTCCGTAGCAGAAATGCTCTTAAAATATCAACCAATCGCTCTAGAAACGCATCCAAATAATTTCGTTCAGTGGACATCTCTGGCAAAAAGCCAGCCTGAAGCTTTTGCAAACGTTCGTTATTATCATTCTACTTTCGATGCTATTAATAATGCTACTATGGCGAGCTTCTTAAAAGCTTCAGAAAAAAATGATCCAATTTTCCTTCAAGTTTATGGTCAAAGTGAATGTGGTCCAATGATCCTAAAAGCTCATACATTAGAATCACTTAAACTATCTGATGCTCGTGATATGGGGGTTGGTTTAGAAGGTTTAACTGAAGCACGAATCGCGGATAAGGACGGTAACGTTTTACCGGCTATGACTGATGGTCATATTCAATTCTTGTCTAAAGGACGCGCGCTAACTTACTTTAAAGAAGATGACCGCTTCCAAGCAACTGTTTTTGGTCCTTGGTGGGACAGTGGTGATTATGGCTTTATGGATGAAAATGGGCATTTATTCCTTAAAGACCGTCAAGTCGATTTAATTGATAAAATTGATAGTAATTTAGCGATTGAGGATCATTTATTAGATGCTCTTGATTTTCTTCAAGAAGTGATCATTGTTCGAGCGAAAGATAACTCTCCTCAACCAATCTTAGCTGTTGATCCAAAGCAAGGAATGGACTGGGATGCTTGGTGGGAACAAGTAACTGATTTACCTCACTTGAACAAACCGATTATCATGGATTGGGATGAAATTCCTCGTACAGCAACAATGAAAGTCCAACGATTACAAATTGAGAAAGCCTTGAAAGAAAATTAAAAATCGAGCATAAAAAAATCACAAACTAAGCAAAAAAATTAGTTTGTGATTCTTTTTATTTTACAAATAAGGAGTTGTAAGTTCCATATTTCAATAACGTTTCTTGAGCTAATAAAACACCAATTCCTAATCCATCAGGGACGTTGATTTCCCCTTTTCGAATCTCAAATGGTTCAGTAATAATATCTTCGTAATAATAGCGATCAGAAGCCGAAATATCTCCAGGAAAAGTAAATATTTTTTGAGAGGCAAACTGTAAATTCAACGCTCTACCTACACCAGATTCAAACATTCCACCCAGCCAGACCAGTAATTCTTTTTCTTTGCAAAACTCAACGATTTTCATCGCTTCTGTGAGTCCACCAACTCTAGGAATTTTCAGGTTTATACTCCGACAACTTCCCAACGAAAAAGCCAATTCACAATCTTTAAGTGTTCGAATATTTTCATCCAAGCAGATATCCGTTTTCAGTTCTTTTTGCAATTGTGCATGATCTAAAAAGTCATTCGCTGCAAAAGGTTGTTCGATCATAGCTAAATCATATGCATCCAATTGTTTCAAATGTGAGCTATCTGAAATGGTATAGGCTGAATTAGCATCCACCATCAATAGTATGTCAGGAAATTTATTCCGAATAGCATCAATTGGTTTCAAATCATAACCAGGACGGATCTTTAATTTAATTCGTTGGTATCCTAGTGCTACATATTTAGTGATTTGATCCAATAATTTAGTCAAATCCGTCTGGATACCGACGCTGACACCTACAGGAATTTGTGTTCTAGTATCAGTAAAATACTCTTTTAAACTTTTTCCATTTCGTTTAGCATATAAATCCCAAATTGCTGTTTCAAGGCTAGATTTTGCCATGTGGTTTCCTTTTACTTCGTTAAAAAGCAGTGCTACTTCTTTAGGATGTTGGATGTCTACATTATCCAGTAAAGGAATCAAATGCTTTTGAAGTATGATACGTGCTATATCAATTGTCTCTTCTATGTAATCTGGCTGCTCAAACGGAACCAGTTCGCCAATTCCTTGATTCCCCAGTTCATCGGTCACTAACACAAGATCAAAAGCTTTCTCTGCTAAACGACCATAACTTGTTTCAAAGGGAATCCTTAGTGGCAGCCGAACACGATAACAGTCAATTCGATGAATTTTCAATTATATGTCCTCCTTCAGTTGTTAGCTGTCTTCTGGTGGGCTAGTGACAAATGATGTAACAATTTTCTCAAACGTTTGTGGTTTTTCTAAATGGACGCAGTGACCTGTGTTACTAACGGTTTCAATCAAAAAAGCGGGTTGTCTTTCTTTCATTTCCGCAGCAATCTGTTGAAATTTATGATCTAACTCGCCAACTATTAACAAAGTTGGTACTTTTATCTTATCTAACTCTGGCCAAAAATCTGGCTGAACTCCGGTCCCCATAAACCACAAACTACAGGCAAGTCCAAAATTTCGTTGCGCTAAACGTTCTTGGCGTACAGTTTCCTGAACTTGGATTGATAGTCTTTTTTGGCTAGTAAAAAGAGGTAGATTTTCCCATTTCTCAACAAAAGCTTCGATAGAGTGACTCATAATAAAACCAGCTAAATGTTCATCAGAATATTTGCGTAGTATTCGCTCTGTTTTCCCCTTTAAACCTGGAGATCCGCTTTCTAAGATCAGTTGCTGAATCTTTTGAGGAAATAAGCGGGCGAATCCTAAAGCTGCTCTAGCGCCCATTGAATAGCCTAATAACGAAAACTTGAAAATACCTAGCTGCTCAGTCAATATGGCAATATCTTGACACAAGCAATCCATCTGATAGCGATATGGATGGACATAACAGTCGGTTTTTCCATGACCAATTAAATCAATCGCTAAAATATTGAACTCTAGTTCTTTTAGAAAAACAGGCGCAAATGTCTGGCTAGTACCTGTAAATCCATGAAAGCAAACCACCGTTGATCGGTTCGCTTTGTACTCTGAAAACCACTCATAATAATAATTTACGCCATTTATCGTTGCATTCATTGTTTTTCCCTTAGCTTTTCTTTTAATTCCATCATTACTTTTTCGTATAGTTGAACATTTTCTTGACGATCACCAACAACTTCAATAATTTGAAATGCAGGCTGTTTTTGTGTTGTTTCCAATAATACCGCCAACTGTTCTAAACTTTCAGCTTTGACATAGTTTGCATCATATAATTGTGCAACTAAAGAAAAATCTAAATCGATCGGTGTTCCGAAAATTGGTTCAAAATCCTCCGCTGCTAACTGACGTTGTGAAAGAAAAGAGAAAATACCGCCACCATTATTGTTCAGTAAAACAATCGTCAATGGTAAGTTATAACGTTTAGCCAATAATAACCCGTTCATATCATGATACATCGCCAAATCACCAATCAACAACACATTCTGACGCTCTGGATTTATTGCACACATCCCCAACGCCGTTGAGATAATCCCATCAATGCCATTGATCCCACGATTTCCAAATAATTGATAATGATTCGATTCAGCTGTTGAAAACCGGTCTAGAAAGCGAATTGCATTACTGTTAGAAACAAACAACTGACCGTTATCGGCCATTTTCTTATGGACAAGCAGACTTGCTGATGTTTCGTTTAATGTTTTCATTTCGCTAAGTTCATTTAATTGCTGTTCTGTTACTTCTTGCCAAGTAATCCATTGATTGCTCCATGAGTCCACAGTTTTTATTTCAACTTTATCAATGATTGTTTGAACAAAAGCTTGTTCTTCGACTTGGATCGCAACTTGTGTTTGTTTTAATTGGTCTTGCCACTCACCTGTTTCATCAACAAAATACATTGTAGTCTTATCCTCAAGTGATTGTAGCCAAAACATTGTATTTTTGGAAATAGGTAACATTCCAAAGCGAACTACTACTTCTGGATATTGGATCATTTCAACTTCTTGGATAAATAGATCCGCACAACTCATGATCAACGGACTGTTTTTGCCGCAAGTTGTGATATTTGCCAACGGATCGCTAATGATTGGCCAGTTTAAGGTTTCAGCTAATTTAATAAATACCTCAGCTTCTTCTGATGTATGATTGCCGCCTACGACTAAAATACCTTTCTTCCCTTGCCAAGCATCAACACAGTTGATTATCTGTTCTTTTGACAGTTGCTTTTTACCTGCCAAAATAGCAGTTGTTTTTTCAGCGATCAATGATCGATCTAAATTTGGTAATAACGGTTCTCGTAATGGAAAATTCAAATGAATAGGACCTTTAGGGACTTGACAGGCTGTATCTGTCGCTCGCATTCCTTGCCAATAAGCATAATCCAACATTGTTTTCGTACCTTCTGGAATAGCCATCTCGATAAACTCTTTGACATGACCTTGAAACAAGTGGAATTGGTCCATTGCTTGCGGCGCACCAACTTGACGTAATTCATGTGGCCGGTCTGTAGTCAAAACGATCAACGGCATATGACTAGCATATGCTTCACAAATTGCTGGATAGTAATTGGCAGCAGCGGTTCCTGATGTACATAATAGAACAACCGGCTTACTGCTTGCTTTACTTAACCCTAATGCAAAGAAAGCTGCAGATCGCTCATCCACTTCGATAAACGTTTTGATTTGTTCTTGTCGATGCAATAATAAAGCGAGTGGTGTGGAACGTGAACCTGGACTTATCACAGCTTGTTCTACACCACTACTGATCATTCCTTCAACAAAGGTTTGTAAATAATTCGTCATATCACTTTGATTTGTCACGATCTTCCCCGCCTATTCCTCTTAACATCGGTTGAAATTTGATTTTTGTCTCGATTCGTTCTTGTTCTGCTTGAGAATCTTTAACGATCCCGCAACCTGCATATAAATAACCAATCGCCCCCGTAAACACTGCTGAACGAATCCCTACGGCAAATTCGCCAATATCTTCTTTAATCGCAACCCAGCCGATTGGAGCACCATATAATCCTCTATCCAACTGTTCATGCTCCTTAAGCCACGCTATAGCTAATTCCTTTGGTTCTCCGCCTAATGCTGGTGTTGGATGTAGTTGCTGAACTCCCTTCAAGAATCGATAAGCTTTTTGCCGATTTCCTTCGATCGGTAAGTACAAATGCTGAATATCACGATTCTTTAACAGTTGTGGCGTTGCTGCTTGAATCGTAGTCCCTGTCATCTGTTCTAACTCTTTGATGATTCTATCGACCACGATTTTGTGCTCTTGCTTATTTTTCAAATCATTTAGCAAATAATGACCTAGTGATTCATCTTCACTTTCGGTTGTTCCACGTGAAACAGAACCTGCGATACTAGCAGTTGAAAAGGTTTCTTTAGAAGCTTTTAATAAGCGTTCCGGTGTAGCACCAATAAAGATTTGTTCATCCGATTCTAAAACAAAAAAATACGTATTCGTTTGCTGTTGTTGGAGATTTTGTAAAATAACCTCCGCTTGAAAGGGTTGATCACTCTCCACTTCCATCCGTCTGGCTAAAACAACTTTTTTTAACGGACCTGCTTCTCGCAATTTCGCTACAGTGTCGTCAACGACCGTCATCCACTCTGAGACCGCAATTTCTTCTGCTTTGATTTGTGCAGGTCCTTTTTTCGCTACTTTTTCAGTTTCCATAACGCTTGCAAACTCTACTGTGAGTTGTTGCCACTTTTTCTGTAATATATCTTCAGTTTCAGCACTGAAATTCATTGTAAGGTACTGTTTTCCATCGGTTTCTGTCAGTAAAAAGGTTGGCAAATAGAATAGCCCTTGCTCCATGCGCCCCCAATCATTTTGCTCGGTTGGTTTGTTATCAAAAGCAAAGCCACCAAACAAAATGGCACCCGTTCCCGTAATAAAGTTGTTTTGATAAATTTTTGCTTTTTCCTCTAAAATAAATGCATCGACTTTTTCAAAAGATGCCTGATCATCCGTCAGTTCTTTTGCTTTACCGAAACCAACTAGCGTAAAGTTTTTTTCTGGTGTTTGCCAATAAAAACGTTCGCCTCTATATTTTTTTTGCCCCTTCTCAAAAAAAGTACGCAAAGAATCTTGGTTTTCATTTATTTCTTTGACCCAGCTAAATTGTCGATAGCCTTTTTCAAAAGCTTGTACTAATTCTTTAGGAATGCTCATTTGTTTAAAAAAGCCTCCCTTTCTATTGTTGTTAAACGGTGTTTCGCTAATTTCCCACTAGCTGTTTTTGGGAGCGAGTGGCATAAATAAACCCGTTTAGGTAGTTTATATTTTGCTAAATATTGTTTTGCAAAAGCGTTTATCATTTCTGCTGTGATCGAAGGTGCACCAACAATATACGCTACAGGAACTGCATCCCATTTTTCATCGGGCTCGCCAATGACTGCAACTTCTTTTACTCCCGGAAATTCTTGTAAAACATGTTCAATTTCTGTAGGATAGATGTTTTCCCCGCCTGAAATGATCAATTCACTTAAACGGCTGACCAAATAAAGATATCCATCTTCATCCAGATACCCCATATCCCCCGTTTTGAACCAGCCATCTGGCGTCCATTTTACGGTTTGCCATTGTTCACCATTTAAATAGTGACGAACGACATTTTTCCCTTTTAATAGAATCTCACCGACGTTGTTAGGCTCTAGCTGTTTTTCATTAGCATCAATGATCTTGATCGCGATGCCCGTCAAAGGTTTACCTGCTGAACCAATTTTTTTCGCAGCATCTTCAAAGCTTAAAGCCACGACTTGTGAACAGGTTTCAGTCATTCCATATGACTGAATCACAGGAATACCATAACTTTCGCATTTTTCCAAAGCTTTAGGTGAAATCGGGCCGCCTCCAAGCAACATTGCTTTAAAAGTTGAGCTGTAGCCGTTCTTAGGATAATGTTCTAGCAACTCCCGCAACATGACCGCCACGACCGAAATCACCGTTCCCCGACCATCAGCTAGATCTTCCGTCACTGTTTTTGCCTCAAATTTACTATATAAACGTAAACTGCAACCTAATACTAATTGACGAATTATGATTGACAGCCCACTGATATGAAATAAAGGGACCGAACATAGCCAACAATCTGCTTCTGTGATTTTCATGTTTTCTTGCGTTGCTAAAGCACTAGCCAAATGATTACTAAAACACTGCACAACACCTTTGGGATTCCCTGTAGTACCTGATGTATACATGATCGAAGCTGTTGCATCAAGTTGATAGGTAGCAGTGGTTTCACTTGTTGATAAAACGCTATTTTCAGGCTGTACCATTTCAATTACAGTTAAAAAGTCCAATTTAGCAAAAAAGGACAAACTTTCCGTAGCAACCACTACCTGATTTACCTTAGCATCCGTCAATTGATAACGAAGTTCTTGTATGCTTAATTGCGTATTTAGCAAAACCAGTTCTTTCCCTAACTCCCACAAAGCAAGAATTGAAAAATACATTTCTTTTGAATTACGGCTAAATAGACCAATTCTTTTTTCTTTATTGGGAATTTTCATAGAAAATGTATCTACCCACTGTTTGACTTCCTGCCCAACTTCAGCAAATGACCATATTTCATCCTGCCAATAAAAAACAGGATGATCGGGTCTTTCATTTACTTGTTTTTGCAGCCAACTACTCATGTTTTTCACCCTTTATGGAAATTTAGGAAATTGATCGAAATCTGGGTCGCGTTTTTCTTTAAATGAATCACGGCCTTCTTTTGCTTCATCCATTGTGTAATAAAGCAACGTTGCATCACCTGCTAATTGCTGAATTCCAGCTAGTCCATCGGTATCAGCATTTAAAGAAGCTTTGATCATACGTAATGCAAGAGGGCTTTTCTTCAACATTTCTTCTGCCCATTCCATCGTAACATCCTCTACTTCAGCTAATGGAACAACCGTATTGATCCAGCCCATATCCAATGCTTCTTCAGCTGAATATTGTTTGCATAGGAACCAAACTTCTTTGGCTTTTTTATGACCCACTACACGAGCTAAATAACCAGAACCATAACCGCCGTCAAAACTACCTACATTTGGTCCAGTTTGACCGAATTTAGCATTATCTGCTGCAATCGTTAAATCACAAACCAGTTGAAGGACATTTCCCCCACCGATCGAATAGCCTTTAACCATAGCGATAACAGGTTTTGGAATCACACGAATCAAACGTTGTAAGTCTAATACATTCAAACGAGGAACACTATCTTCCCCTACATAACCACCATGTCCACGGACTTTTTGATCCCCACCGGAACAAAATGCTTTGTCGCCTGCACCTGTCAAAATAATCACACCAACATCTTGTTTATCACGACTAATGTTAAACGCATCAATCATTTCCATGACCGTTTTTGGTGTAAAGGCATTGTGCACCTGAGGACGATTAATCGTGATTTTCGCCACTTTACCTTCTTGTTCAAATAAAATTTCATCGTATTCTTTAATCGTTGTCCAGTTTCTCATGAGGAAACCTCCTTATAATTTTAAAAGCGGAACAAATCAGTTAATCCTGTAGAAAATTAGGAAATTGGCATTGAAACGTTTTTTGGTTCACTGACAATTTATCTATTTTCCTAAGGATTGATTTGTGCAGCTAGATAGCTTTAAAAGTGTAGTGGGCTCGTCCAGCCTCGACTGGAAAATAGGAAATTATGACTGAGTTTTTTCCCTTATTCAATTTTTTTCTTTTCCCGAGGAGTTAGCTTATATAGCAATATTAGTTTTCAATGCCTCTATTATACACAAATATGGATATTTTAGAATGATAGACGGTTTAGAGAATGATAAAAGCAAATAAAATTTTACTAGCAGAAGCAAGCTTTTTTGCGAAAATAAAAAACCTCTCCCGAAAAAAATACTAAGTATTTCTCCAAAGGTAAGGTTCTTTTAATTTGAAATTATAGGTTTATAGTTTCTCTCCATTACTCTTCACAACTTGTTTATACCAATCAAAACTAGCTTTTTTATATCGTTTCCCGCTACCTCTACCATAATCATCCAAATCAACATAAATAAAGCCATAACGTTTGCTCATTTCTGAAGATGAACAACTAACTAAATCGATTGGTCCCCAAGGATAAAAGCCAATTACTTCCACACCATCTTTAATAGCTTCCTTCATTTCTGTAATATGTGTTTTAAAGAAATCAATCCGATAATTATCATGAATACACTTGTTTTTATCTAATTCTTCATAGAAGCCCATCCCATTTTCTGTAATCATTATGGGGAGTTGGTAACGGTCATACCATTCGTTCAATGCCACTCGCAATCCAATCGGATCATATGACCAACCCCAGTCATTTTGTTTTAAATAAGGGTTCGTTGTAGTTGGCTTATCTGTTTGAATTCGTTCAGCATCAGTAATTTGTGTATAGTAGTATGAAAATGTAACAAAATCTACAGTATTTTTAAAATCCTCTTCATCTTGTTCTCCAAAAACGATATTGATTCCTTTTTCTTCAAAAAAGCGATAGGCATAATTTGGATATTTTCCTCGACTTAGTATATCTGAATAGAAGAATTCCATTTGATTATATTTAAGACTAGCCAATACATCTTCAGGTTTACACGTTGCTGGATACGTATTACCATAGTAGGACATCATTCCAATTTGAAAATCTGGACGAATTTCTTTACCAATTTTAATGGCACGGCTACAGGCAACTAATTCATTATGAGCACCTTGATATTTTGCTTCAATGAGATTTTCTACTCGATCGGAAGGAATACCTAAATGATTAAAAGATTCATGCGTAATTAGGTTCATCTGATTCACTAAAATCCAATAGTTAACTTTATTTTTGTATCGTTTAAAGACAGTTTCAGCAAAGTTCGTATAAAAATCAATCATCTTTCGATTAGACCATCCGTTGTATTCAGTAGCAAGATAAATTGGCATTTCATAATGAGAAATTGTAATTAATGGCTCCATTCCGTTCTTCAAAATTGCATCAAGCAAACGATCATAAAATGCTAGACCTTCTTCATTTGGTTCTGTTTCATCACCATTAGGAAAAATTCTTGCCCAACTTATAGATGTACGAAAAGAATTCATTCCAGTTTCCGCCAATAACGCTAAGTCTTCTTCAAAAGTATGATAAAAATCTATTGCTGTCCGTTTAGGATAGATTCCATCTGTATCATTTAGAGCTTCTTCAATATCCACCATACTAATCTCTTTGTTTCCTTTTTTCTTAATATCAATATCATCTCGAAAACGGTTAATATCAGCTACACTAAGACCTTTACCGCCTTCTAAGTAGGCTCCTTCTAGCTGATTAGCCGCAACAGCACCACCCCAGAAAAAGTTTTCGGGAAATGTTTTTGGATTTTTTTTCATTTTATTTCTTCCTTTCATAATAAGTAATATGTGAAAAAGAAAGTAAAAATCCCTTCCACAATGATTTAAGTTCATCATAAGTGGAAAGGATTTGGATTCCTATTCTTTTCATTTTCCAAAAATGGAAAATAACTCTATATAAGTTAAAACAAAGAAAGATTATTTGCAATGACTTTTAAAATTGTATGAATTATTTTTTGCGAATAGTAATTAGAGGAAAAAAGAAATTGAAATACCTCTAAAGAAATGACTTCATCAAAAATAGTTGCTAAGTAATCATTTTGCTGAGAAGTCAATAAAAATGTATGAGTATCGGCTTGTTCTATGGTTTTTACAATCTCTGGATTTTCCACTAACCATTGACCAGTTAAACAAATAATGAAACAACAATCTACTTCTTGCAACATCTCTTGAACAACCATTGGATCTGATCTTCGATTCATCTCAAACACTGTAATGCCTCTATAACTCAGTAATTCTCGCAATGTATTAGCCGCTGCAAAGCTATATGTATTGCACAGAACAGCTACCTCAGATGAAGGCGCCATTCTTTGTGCAATTCGATAACATTGATCCAAATCAATCTGTTCATAGATTTTTCTTGTCAGCTGTTCTTCTTCTTGAAGCATATTGTCCATTATACTCTGAGATGTCAACTCCCCATTATAAGACGAGAACTGAGGCAATTCTGCGTATGGAAATATGTCAGTTCGCATTTCTTTAAATGACGCATAGCCAATTTTCTTACAGAATTTAGTAACACTTGCTGGCGTTGTATTCGCTAAAAAAGCAATTTCTTCAATATAAATATTGGGAAATTCATTGATTTTTTTGATTAAAACTTTTGCAATCGTATAGTATACTCCTGATTTAACACATTTGAAAAAAAATTCCGTCAGTTTAACGTAAACTGGACTAGACGGAATAAAATGTTTTTGAGGCAATCGTTTTCACTCCTTAAAAAAATAAATAACTTAGAACAGTCTACCACACCACAAAACTTAAATAACCTAGGTTAAAAATAGAGTCACTTTTAATCAATCTCTAATTAAATATAAATAAAGCTGTTACACCTATTATCATAGCATAAAATCTTTTCTCATTGCAGTTATGTCTCAATCCCTTGAATATTTCTGGAGAATAGAGTTGTTTTTTTTCACACTAGTAATATATCTCTTAATTAAAAACAACATATAAACACAATGTAGGGCTAATTTTCATTTTCCAAATCTAGAAAATAAAAAGAATTGTTTGGAAACCAAACTGACGTTACACTAACGCTAAATAAAAAATGTTTGAGGAGTTGAAAAGAATCATGACATATGAAACAACAGCAAAAGAATTGATTACCAATGTGGGTGGTCTTTCGAATATCAGTAATTTGACCCATTGTGCAACACGTTTGAGATTTCAATTATACGATGACTCGTTAGTTTCTGATAACAAAGTCAAAGAAATTGGGCTTGTCATAGGAACAGTCGTAGCTGGTGGTCAATATCAAGTCATTATTGGAAACAAAGTAGGAGAAGTATACGCCGCTATACAGACCTTAAGAAAAAATGAAAGCGTAACAACAGATGTGAAACCAGAAACTATCAAGAAAAAAACAATTACTCAAGAGACTTTTGATATTATTTCAGGGAGCTTTTTGCCCTTATTAGGAATTTTAGCTGGTTCGGGAATGTTAAAAGCTATTCTAACGTTGTTATTAGAGTTTAACCTTATTTCCGACACAAATAATACTTATATCGTATTATCTTCGATTGCCAATGCGGGGTTTTATTTCCTACCTGTTTTACTAGGCTTTACATTGGCCAGACGTCTAGGCGCAAATGAATATATTGGTGCTGTGATTGGTGCAGCTCTCTTGGAACCAGGCTTTGTCGGACTAATAGAAAAAACAGACGTAGATTTTTTAGGCATTCAATTGATTCCTATCAATTACGCTTCAACTGTATTCCCTGTTTTTATAGCGGTTACATTCTTTTGGCAACTTGAACAGTTATTAAAGAAATATATTCCACAAATGTTACAGATGTTTATGGTACCCATGCTTTCACTCGTTATTGTTGTTCCATTAACGATGTTGTTATTTGGTCCTTTTGGTACTTTCGTTGGAGAAGGTATTGCCAAACTTGTCGTAATGATGAGTGGTGTCAGCGGTCTTTTAACAGGTGCACTATTAGGCGGTTTCTACACTTTCTTAATAGTGATGGGACTACACTGGGGGTTAGTCCCGATTGTTTTAGCTAATTTAGCTAATGGGGGAGATCCTCTATACGCAATGGGTGGGATGTGTGCTTTTGCTCAAATGGGTATCGCTTTAGGTTTTCTTATTCGTTCAAAAGATAAGAAGCTAAAAACTTTAGCCGGTTCTTCCATTGTACCAGCTGCATTAAGTGGTATTACAGAACCTATTATCTACGGGCTAATCGTTCCATACCGCAAAACATTTATTTACATTATTATCGCCGGAGCTGTCGGCGGAGGAATCAATGGCTTTTTTCAAGTCAAAATGGTCTCTTATGCATTCGCCAGTTTTTTAGGAATTCCAGCATACAGTCCAATGATTATCTATTTAATTTCTGCTTTAATTACTGTAAGTATTGCAACAGCCCTTGTTGTCATGTTCGGATATGAAACGAAAGAAAAGCACTTAGCATAAACACAAACTTAATAGATTAATTTTATTGAACTAATACAAAATAGAATAAATGAAAAGCTACTTCCTGAAATAACATTTCTTTCGGAAAGTAGCTTTTTTGAGCATATGCCTGTTTTATTTGCTTCCATTTTTTAACTATCAAAAATGTGAATACTTAATTACACAAGCATCTTATATAATTAGCAAGGTTCTATTATTTCAAGGTTCTAATCATTTTATTTTTAACTATTTACATCCTATCAATGCGCCAACATTTCTTGGGCTATCTCAAATCCAGTCATACCAACAGGATAATAAGTCGGCCAATTATCCATTTCTTCCAATAACTTTTGTTGGCTTTCATTACCAAAATAAATATGGAAATGTGCTGCTTTTGACGGTGCGATTCCATGATCTGAAAATTGAACATATTTATAAGGCGTGTCTTCTGTGGCTTCAAATAAATAGCGAACGCCACGATTTCCTGCTTTATACGTTAAGATTTCTTTGCCTGCGTATTTGTATTTCGATGAATACTTCTTATCCCCTACTATAAACGTCATGGCATCTTTGCTAATATCAATTCGATCCACGTCTGTTTGGTATCCTTTTTGATAATAGGCTTTGTATTCTTCTGCCGTCATTTTTTTCGTTAGTTTTTCTTTATAATCAAATACTTGATCAAATGTGCCATCTTCTAAATAAGGAAACACCGATTGCCACTCACCTGCATAATCAGAAAGGACACGGTCTTTAACATCCTTATCATCAAAATACCCATTTGAAACTGTCTTGTTTACGGCAGTTTCAGTTAATTCTTTTTTCGGGGTAACTTCTGTTGATTTTACCAATGCTTCTAAATTCTCTTTCATCACGCTAATATATGTTTTACCTGCCTTCATATCCTCATTGGTAAGACCTTCTAATGGATTTAATACAAGTAATTCTACACCCGTCTCATTTGCTAAAGTTTTCGCTACTCGGTCATTTGCGTTTTCTTCAAAATAGATATAGTTGATTCCTGTTTCTTCAACTAATTTTTTCAATTCTGCAATCCGAGAAGGCTGTGGTTCTTGATCGGGAGAAATTCCTGCGATTGGAATTTGTTTTAGGTTATAATCTAATGCCAGATAAGAAAAAGCTGTATGTTGGGTGATAAAATTCTTTTGTTTGGCATTCGCTAATTTTGCTTCGTATTGCTCATTAAGCTCCGTTAATTGTTCGATATAATCGGCCGCATTTTTAGTAAATGTTGTTTTTTGCTCTGGAAAATGGTTAATCAATTCATCTCTGATTGTTTCTACTTCTTTGATTGCTCGAAAGGGACTCAACCATAGATGAGGATCATAGTCATGAGAATGTCCTTCATGGCTTTCCTCTGCTGAATGATCGTGGTCTTCACTTCCAGGTAAAAGAACCATGCCTTCACTTGCTTTGATGCTCGTCACATTCTTTAGTGATTTTTCCATCTTAGGCACCCAAGTTTCCATGTATTCACTATTATAAACAAAGGCATCTGCATCTTGTAATTTGGCAATGTCCTTTGCAGAAGGTTCGTAATCATGTGCTTCTGTTCCTGCTGGAACCATTAACGTCACCTCACCAACATCGCCAACGATATTTCTAGTAAATTCATACATCGGATAAAATGAAGTAACAATCGTTAATTGTTTTTGTTCTTTATTCTCTTTTGTCTCAGTTTTTGGTTTGGTACAGGCGGTGAAAATAATTCCTAGTAAAAATAGCCCCGCGATAATAAGATTTAACTTCTTTTTCATTTCTGATCTCCTCAATCGTTTTATTTATGATGCATCGTATCTTAAAATAATTACTAATGTGAAAAGCTCTATTTTCCTAACTTTTTAATGGTTTAAGCCTTCATTTTACTGCTCCTTTCCGATTTCGGTTGCTCAAAACGTAATCGTTACGTTTTAACTAAATGAGAATATAACAACTTTTTTTCTCATTGTCAAGGGATGCATAAAAGGCCAAGAAAAAAACGTTACGTTTCTTCCTTGACCTTTTATTTGTAAAACGACTGATACAAAATCTGCTACTCCGATTTATATCAGTCCATTCCATTTTCGAAAACTACTCCATATAAACACTATTAGTAGGCACAACTTGGGCCCCAAACGGCATCAACGCCAATTTAGCTAATTTAAACGACTGCATCCCAAATGGAATCCCAATAATCGTCACACATAAAATAATTCCGCTGACACAATGCCCTACTGCTAACCAAAATCCGCTGAAAACTAGCCAAAGAATATTCACTAAAAACGAAACTGTACTTGTGCTATAAACAACTCTTTTGCCAAATGGCCAAAAACTCAACCCTGCAAGCTTGAAACACTGTAAACCAATCGGAATCCCAACAATTGTAATACACCAAAGAATGCCCGCTAAAAGCCACGTCAGTCCGCCAAAAAATCCGCCAAAAATAAACCAAATAATATTTCCTAAACAGCCCATCTTAAATCCTCCCATTTCTACTTAACGATATAAAATTAAATTATACTATAAAAGCAGAAAATAGATAATTGCTCTGAGCATAAATTTATTAAAAAATACAAAATCACTTGTGATCATCCCATAACTTGGTTACTATCATAATTAAGAGTAATTCTTTCAATAAAAGGAGACGATTTTATTAATAAAGCTGTTGTAGTGTATCAAAGTACGCCGATGATCGGAAAAAGTAAACTACCTAATGGTTCAATTTTAGGGATGTTTAAACAAAAAAAACTAGTAACTAAATTAAATAAAACCCTTGAAACAAAAAATAGTCCTTGGCTAGTCGCTTTAGATGATTCAATAGCCGATATCGATGTGATCGCTCAAGAAGCTGATGCCATTATCTGTGTACCAGGATTACAGAAACAGTTTGATCTCAAGAATTATCCTAAAGAAAAAGTATTTTACTTTGATTCTTTAAGTTATCATGAATTAGCTTTAGATAACGTCATCAAATTTCTAGAATCGATTGAGCAATAACAAGAGAGGACTGACTTTTATGCACTTATTAGACTATTTAACGATCGAAACAACTGAGAAATCTAAAGAAAAAGTTGTGCTAACAATGAAAATAGCGGATTTTCATAAACAACCTTATGGAATTTTGCATGGCGGAATGAACGGTATTTTGATTGAAACAGCCTGTAGTTTAGGTGCAAACGAACAATTTTCAGAAGAAAATGCCTATGCTGTCGGTGTTGATTTGCAAGTCAACCATCTAAAAAGTGTCGCGGAGGGTGTTCTGACAGTCATAGCCCAACCAAATCATACTGGCGGCTCCTTGCAAGTGTGGGAAGGAAAAATTTTCAATGAAACTGGAAATCTGATCAGCGTTGGTCGTTGTACCTTGCTTAAACGAACGGAAAAATAAAAAAGCGTGTAAGTTAAAATAGTGTAGCTATTTTTAATTTACCTGCTTTTTTATTCTCATTCCAAAAAAAGATTTTTTTACATCAATTAAATTCAAGGTTAATTCTAGAGAAAGACTAATCCACATTAGATTTTCCCCCAGATGCTTCTGTTTTTATATTATTTTATTATAATTACATAATTTCTCCAGTTATGATTTTTAATTTCATAAATAAAGAGGACATCACATCTAGCTCATTTTGATCCACTTCTGAATATTTTTGATTCAAGATTTTTTCTCTTTCTTTTTTGACAAGTGCATGCATCAAATTTAATTCTTCTGTGGTTAAATTGGCTAAATAAACATGATTTGGTTCAGAGTAGGCAAATGCTTCGATTTCAAAGGTTTCTGGATTTCTTTTTAAGCTAGTTCTAATCTGAAAACCATTTGAAAAAGTGATCATTTCGACATATAGATACTCTGAAAAGGTAATCGGTCTACGTTCATAAACGGTTGTCTTACCACCAAATATTTCTAGTATATTTTCGATAAAGTTAGATAACGCCGTTCCAATATTTAATTGTTTTGAAAAAGTTTTCGATAGTAATAATTTTTCTTGTGTCATCCTTTTTACCTCTCACTTCTTATTACTCTTTATTATAATCATATTTTTTTCAAAACAAAACAAAAACGATATTATATTTTTTTCGAATTTACCAACGATAAATAAAAAAGAACATCTCAGCATCTCGCTGAAATGTTCTTTTTTATTTATTCTTCTGTTGTTGTGTCTGTTTCTGGCGTTTCAGTTACAGTCTCAGTAACGACTTCCACACCTTCAACTTCTTCAACGATTTCATCTGGCTCCGGCTCAACAACTGCCATCGTCACCACTTTTGCATCTTCTTCCATTCTCATCAAACGAACTCCTAATGTGGCACGTCCTGTTTGAGAAACTGAATCGACATTAAAACGAATAATGACACCTTTATTCGTGATTACTAGAATATCTTCATCACCACGAACAGTTGTAAGCCCTGCTAATGGACCATTTTTCGCTGTAATATTAGCTGTCTTGATTCCTTTACCGCCACGGCCCTTCACAGGGTACTCAGAGGCTTTTGTCCGCTTACCGTAACCATTTTCCGTCAACACTAGTACTTCCGTGTCAGCGTCCAATAAAGAGGCTCCTACGACGTAATCATCTTCTCTTAGACGAATACCACGTACACCAGAGGCAGTACGGCCCATATCACGAACGGCTGTTTCAGCAAACGTCACAGAATAACCATTGTGCGTTCCGATGATCATATTTTGTTCACCGTTAGTTAAAACGACATTGACTAATTCATCATCTTCTTTTAGCCCGATTGCAATCAAACCATTACTTCTAATATTAGAGAATGCTTTAACAGCTGTACGTTTAACCGTACCTTTACGGGTCGTGAAGAATAGATAGTGACCTTCCTCTGCTTGACCTTCAACAGCAATGATCGCTTGGATCTTCTCACTAGAATCGATTCCTAGCATATTGATTACAGGGATTCCTTTGGCTGTTCTACCGTATTCTGGAATTTCATATCCTTTAGCACGGTAAACTTTTCCGTTATTCGTAAAGAATAATAACGTATCATGAGTTGAACAAGAAACTAGATTTTTCACGAAATCATCATCATGAACACCCATTCCTTGAACACCACGACCACCACGGCGCTGTGCTCTAAATTCGCTGTTTGCTACACGTTTGATATAGCCATTGTTTGTTAATGTGATAACGACCTCAGCTTCTTCGATCAAGTCTTCGTCTTCTAAACTTAAAACTTCACCGACTAATAATTCGGTACGACGAGCATCACCATATTTATCACGAATGTCACCTAATTCTGTTTTAATGATTTCAACAACACGTTCTGGACGAGCTAAGATATCATTTAAATCAGCAATGAATTTCAACAATTCTTGGTACTCATTCTCGATCTTATCACGTTCCAAACCTGTTAAACGACGTAGACGCATGTCTAAAATCGCTTGTGCTTGGCGATCTGAAAACTCAAAACGTTCAATCAATGAAGATTTCGCTTCGTCATCTGAATTTGATCCACGGATGATTGAAATGATCTCATCAATGTGGTCTAAAGCAATTCGTAACCCTTCTAAGATATGAGCACGAGCTTCTGCTTTTTTCTTATCAAATTCTGTACGGCGTGTGATCACTTCTTTTTGGTGCTCGATATAATTTTCAAGAATTTCTTTTAGACTTAAAATTTTCGGAACGCCTTTTTCGATTGCCAACATATTAAAACCAAAAGAAGTTTGCAAAGCTGTCATTTTATATAAATTATTCAAAATAACAGAAGCACTCACATCACGACGCACATCGATTACGATCCGCATTCCTTCACGAGAGGACTCATCACGTAAATCTGTGATTCCTTCAATTCGTTTCTCACGATGTAATTCTGAAATCCGCTCAATTAAACGAGCTTTATTGACCATATAAGGTAATTCTGATACTAAGATACGCTCTTTACCATTCGGCATATCAACGATATCAACTTTAGCACGAACAGTGATCGAACCTCGCCCAGTTTCGTAAGCACGACGGATACCAGATTTCCCCATGACTAAACCACCTGTAGGAAAGTCAGGTCCAGGTAATGCTTCCATCAATTCATTGGTTGTAACATCTGGGTTTTCCATCAGTAAGCTAGTTGCTTCGATTACTTCAGCTAAGTTATGAGGTGGAATATTGGTTGCCATCCCTACTGCGATCCCTGTTGTTCCGTTAACTAAAAGGTTAGGGAAACGCGCTGGTAATACATCTGGCTCTTGTTCAGAGTCATCATAGTTTCCATGGAAATCAACTGTATTTTTATTGATATCACGCAACATTTCCAAAGCAATCTTACTCATTCTTGCTTCGGTATACCGCATTGCAGCTGCTCCATCGCCATCGACAGAACCAAAGTTTCCGTGGCCATCAACTAGCATACTACGATAGCTAAATGGTTGTGCCATACGAACCATTGCTTCATAAATTGACGAGTCACCATGCGGGTGATACTTACCCATTACGTCCCCAACGACACGGGCCGATTTCTTATGTGGTTTGTCAGGTGTTACACCTAGCTCATTCATCCCATATAAAATACGGCGATGAACTGGTTTTAACCCATCACGAACATCTGGTAGCGCACGAGCTACAATAACGCTCATCGCATAATCAATGAAGGATTCTTTCATTTCACTGGTCAGATTGACGTCTTGAATGTTCTCTTTGATTTCTTCACTCATGAATTTATCTCCTTCTTCATTAAATATCTAGATTCTTCACATAATGGGCATTTTCTTCAATAAATGCTCGGCGCGGTTCAACACGGTCCCCCATCAACATTTCAAAAATTTGATCGGCTTCGATCGCATCATCAACACTGACACGTGACATTAAACGTCTTTCAGGATCCATGGTTGTTTCCCATAATTGATGGTCATCCATTTCCCCAAGACCTTTATACCGCTGAACACTTGGTTTTGGACTAGCTGGTAGAGAAGCTAAGATTTCAGCCAGTTCATCTTCAGCATTTTTCCCTGGTTGAACGTACGTGATATTCTTTCCTTGTTTGACCCCATATAAAGGTGGTTGAGCGATATAAACATAGCCTGCTTCAACAACTGGGCGCATGAAACGATAGAACAACGTCAACAACAGTGTACGAATATGTGCACCATCGACATCGGCATCGGTCATGATCACTAATTTATGGTAACGAGCTTTCGATACATCAAAATCAGCACCAAAACCTGTTCCCATCGCTGTAAATAGTGAGCGGATTTCTTCATTCGCTAAAATTTTATCCATGCTGGCTTTTTCAACGTTTAGGATTTTCCCACGAATCGGTAAAATCGCTTGGAATTCACGACTACGTCCTTGTTTTGCTGAACCGCCGGCAGAATCTCCTTCGACGATGAAGATTTCACATTTTTCAGGATCTTTACTTGAACAATCTGCTAATTTACCAGGTAAATTACTGATTTCAAGTGCCCCTTTACGACGCGTTACTTCACGTGCTCGTTTAGCAGCCATCCGGGCTTTTGAAGCCAGTAGACCTTTTTCTACGATTTGTTTCCCAACTGTTGGGTTTTCCATCAAGAATTTATTGAAATACTCAGAGAATAAACGGTCTGTAACCGTACGAACTTCTGAATTTCCTAATTTAGTTTTGGTTTGTCCTTCAAATTGAGGTTCTGGATGTTTGATAGAAATAACCGCTGTTAAGCCTTCACGAACATCTTCACCGGTTAAGTTTTCGTCATTTTCTTTCATGATCTTTTGTTTACGAGCATAATCATTGATCACACGCGTTAATGACGTTTTAAAACCTGATTCATGCGTTCCGCCTTCATACGTATGAATGTTGTTAGCGAAACTTAGTAAGTTAGTATGGTAGCCATCCGTATATTGCATAGAAACTTCTACAATAATGTCTTGTTGTTCCCCTTCAATGAAAACAGGCTCTGGGAATAAAACATCCTTATTGGCATTTAAATGCTCAACATAGCTCTTGATCCCGCCTTCGTAGTGATACTCTTTTAAGACAGGTTTTTCTTCACGTTTATCTTCGATCGAGATTTTTAATCCTTTGTTCAAGAATGCTAATTCTCTCACACGTGTTGCTAATTTATCGAAGTTAAAAATCGTTGTTTCTGTAAAGATTTCTGGATCTGGAACAAAGTGAACGGTTGTCCCATGACGGTCTGTATCACCAATCACTTTTAAATCGTCTTTAACAGCACCTTGATGGAATTCTTGATAATAGATTTTTCCTTCTTTGTAGACTTTTACGTCTAATGTTGTTGATAGGGCATTAACAACGGAAGAACCTACCCCGTGAAGTCCGCCAGAAACTTTGTATCCGCCACCGCCGAATTTTCCTCCGGCATGGAGAACGGTAAAGACTGTTTCGACTGCTGGACGACCTGTTTTGGCTTGAATACCAACTGGGATTCCACGACCATCATCGACAACTGTAATACTGTTATCTTCTTCAATAACTACTTGGATACTTGACGCAAAACCAGCTAACGCTTCATCAATGGAGTTATCCACGATCTCCCAAACTAAGTGGTGTAAACCTTCTGAACTCGTCGATCCTATGTACATACCAGGACGCTTACGAACGGCTTCAAGACCTTCTAATACCTGAATCTGACTGGCATCATATTCTTGGGCACGTTCTTTCATATTTTTTTCTTCTTCTGTCATATAGTTGCTTCCCTCTCTATCTCTCCCTGATGAACATAAAATATGTCTGGTTCAACAGTTAATTTATTGTTTAAATGATCCAAACTGGTTGTAGTTAAAAAAGTTTGAACCTTTCCTTCAATCGTTTCTAGCAGGTGCAATTGTCGTTCATTATCTAACTCACTCATGACATCATCCAATAACAAAACAGGATATTCACCTGTTTCTGAATACATTAAATCAATTTCCGCAAGCTTTACGCTAAGAGCTGTGGTTCTTTGCTGTCCTTGTGAACCATATGTCTGGACATTTTGTCCATTTACATTAAAAATCAGGTCATCTCGATGAGGACCTAAAAAAGTATTCGCCTTAAACAATTCTCGTTTTCGGCTATCAAGTAGACTCTGCAGCAATTGCTTTTGAATCTCTTCTAGTGAAAAATTTTCTTTATCTAGTGGGATACTTGAAAAATAGTCGATCGCTAACTCTTCTTTTTCATGGCTGATTTTTTTATGAAGTAAATTAGCCCAATGCTCTAATTTTTTGATAAATTCTAGACGGGCAAATAATACTTTTCCACCAAATTCCGCCAATTGTTCCGTCAAAATATCTAAATAAATGTGATCTGACTGTTTTTTTTCAGCTAATTGTTTTAAATATTGATTACGTTGTTTTAAAACAGACTGATATTGAACGAGATCATAGAGATAAATCGGATTGACTTGACCTAATTCCATGTCGATAAACTTACGACGTAATTGGGGTGAGCCTTTAACTAACGATAAATCTTCCGGCGCAAATAAAATGACATTTAACTGACCAATATACGAACTCAAACGTTTTTGTTCAATATGATTGACTTTGGTCTTGCGGCCTTTATTGGAAATAATGATTTCCAATGGCACGGTCCCTGTCTTCTTTTCGATGACACCACTAATTCTAGCCGAATCGGAATCCCAGTGAACTAGTTCTTTTTCGTTACTAGTTCGGTGGCTACGTGTCATGGCTAAAACATAAATACTTTCTAAAAGGTTCGTCTTACCTTGCGCATTTTCCCCCAAGAAAATATTTAGTGTTTTAGGAAAATCTAAGGTCAGCCCATCATAGTTACGATAATGCTGTACCTCGATTTTATTCAGTCTCATCGACTACCTCGCCTTTTTTGGCCATAAAAAAAGTACCTTCTTCAGGTATCTCGAGCATCATACCGGCGTATAATTTTCTACCGCGGCGATTCTCTAATTCCCCATCCACAAAAACACTATTCTCAGCTAAGTACCACTTAGCAGCACCGCCGCTACTGATAACGTCGACTTCTTTTAAGACTTGACCTAGTGTCATGTAGTCAGTTTCTAAAACAATCGTCTTTTTCAAAATGCATCCCTCTTTTTTGTTTTCACTTTTACTCTTAATATTATACTCTTTTTTACGTCAAAAAACAAATTTGTCCGTCTAATTTTCTTTCTAAGCAATTTTGAATCTAATCGACAAAAAATATTCTAACGATTAAAAAAGGCTTAAAATGCATTTTAAGGAGAAATTTGTGAGTTTAGCTCTTGAAAATTTTTTTAGCATGTTTCATTTTGAAGGGGGAAAGAAGCAAAATTTCTTGTTTGGATAAATTCACACTTATTCATTTTCAAATTTTAGTAATTGACATATACAGTTTGGCGATATACAATCAAATTGTATAGTTTAACTGTATAATTGAATACAACAAAACAGAGGTGTCTATAAATGAATAGCCATAAAATATTACCGCTAACGGAAACAACATTTTATATTATGATTTCACTAATCGAACCATCACATGGCTATGCCATCATGCAAAAAGTTGAAGAGTTAAGTAATGGTCGGGTGCGCATTGCGGCTGGAACCATGTATGGAGCAACTGAGAATCTATTAAAGCAAAAATTGATACGTGAAGTTCCTGGTGAAGACAAACGTCGTCGTATTTATACTTTGACGGATACTGGAAAAGACGTTTTAAAATTAGAAGTGACACGTTTAAAACAATTGGTACAGCTTGCTGATAATTTATTGTAGGAGGATGAAATGAAAAAGTTAAGAATTTTCACTGATATCAAAAAAGAAGAAAAATATCTAAATAAAATGGCTGAAAAAGGTTGGTGTTTAAGTAACTACAGTTTATGGAATGTTTATACATTTGATAAAACGACGCCTGCCCCATTGAATTATAGGATTGATTATCAAACATTTAAAAAGAAAGCAGACTATCTTGCTTACTTAACTTTATTTGAGGATAGCGGTTGGCAACATATTAGTGGGACTCGCTGGAGTGGATTTCAATTTTTTTTACCAACAAACTACAAAAACCAAGAGTTTGATATATTTTCAGATGTTAGTTCAAGTAATGATCGTTATAAACGCTTGTATAATCATGCGGTTATGTGGGGACTATTAATGCTTATCTATTTTCTTATGTTGCACCCATCTTTTGAGAATATATCCTCATGGTACTTAACGCCAAGTATTTGGGAGTATAGTGGTCTTCAATTAATCGGAATGATTATCATGGAAACCTTCTTTTTGATTATCATGATAATGCCAATGATGTTTTTTTTATTGAGCACTGTCTACTTTACAATTACTGGGACAAAAACAAAAAAACATATAAAAAAATATGAGACTGGATAAATCTTGTTCTCAGCTGTAATCAGCATGAAAAAAGTGTGTGTGAAAAACTGAATTCAGTTTTTCACACACACTTTTTTCTAAATTTTTTAATTTGTACGAACAGGTGTAATCAATTGAATAAAGTCTAAATCAGTTTCTGTTGGTTCCAAAGTAAATGGACGAATTGCAGAAATAAATTTGACTGTGATGCTCATATCACCGAATGCTCGTAAGGCATCTTTCATATAATCTGGATTGAAGGAAATTTCCAATGGATCACCGGTTACTTTTTCATAGTTTAATGGTTCTTCCACTTTACCGATTTCTGGAGAATTTCCATAAAGAATAACGGAATCAGAAGCAATTGCTAAACGAACGATATTATTACGACCTTCATGTGACAGCAAAGAAGCACGGTCGATAGCAGATAGTAATTCCGGAACATAAAAATCAATTTCTGTATTAAAGCTTGTCGGGATCAAACGATTTGTATCAGGATAATTTCCTTCCAACAAACGAGAATAGAAGTACATATTTTGTGTTTTAAACAATACTTGGTTTTCCATGATACTAATTTCAACCATTTCTTCTTCATTGGTAAATGAACGAGAAAGCTCAGTCAAACTTTTTCCTGGAATCACAATATTGAAATTCTCAGCTGCTTGTTCGATCGGAATGATTCGTTGGCTTAGACGATGTGAATCAGTCGCAACAGCCAATAATTTTTGATCGTCTAAAATAAAATGAACCCCAGTCAAAATGGGACGACTCTCATGAAGTGATACAGCAAATCCTGTTTCATTAATAATTTTTGTCAATAGGTGAACAGGTAATTGAATTTGATTTTTAGCATCGATCACAGGAAGATGTGGATAATTATCTGCATCCAATCCATTAACAGTAAAATCAGCTTTCCCAGAAGTAATCGCTACTTGATTGTTGTCTAATACTTCTAAGGTGAACATGTCTTCAGGTAATTTACGGATGATTTCACCAAAGAAACGAGCTTGTAAAACGATACTACCAGTTGACTCGATCGTCATTTGAGCTTTTTCATCTTCTTTACTTAAAAAACTTTCAATCGAAATATCGGCATTGCTACCTGTTAAGGATAGACCTTCGTCGGTTAAAACGATTTTTACACCTGTTAAAATAGGGATCGTTGTTTTAGAAGAAATGGCTCTTTGAACAGTTTGCAATTCTTGTAAAAATGTATTTCTTTTTACGGTTAATTTCATAATAATTGAACTCCTTTTTAATTGATTTTAAACGCATAAATTTTACTAAGACAGTTTTGTATTTATATATAAATAAATAATAAAAGTAGTAGGTCCTGTTAATTCTGTGGAAAAGTCAGAAAACGAAATGAAATAGGAGTTTTCCACCTGTGCATAACTTGTGGAAAACTTTTTACTTTTTTACTTTTTTATCCACAGGCTAGGAATTAAGCAAGTTCTTGATTTCCCCAACTTCTTTTTGGATCGTGGGATCTTTTTCCATTAATTGCTGGATTTTTTCATGCGCATGAATTACGGTCGTATGATCTTTTCCACCAAATTCGGCACCAATTTTTGGTAGCGAGTTATCGGTCATTTCTCTAGAAAGATACATTGAGATTTGTCTAGGAACAACGATCGATTTAACGCGTTTTTTGCCCTTGAGATCTTTTAATTGAATATGGTAATACTTTGCCACTTCTTCTTGGATTTGTAAAATGGATAGATGATTTTGGCTGCCGACAGATTTTAAGGACTTAAGTGCATCAGCTGCAAGGCTCGTTGTAATATCTTCACCATTTATTGTTGCAAAGGCTTGAACTCTAACCAGAGCGCCTTCTAATTCACGGATATTAGAATCGATCTGACCTGCAATATAGCTTAGCGTATCGTCAGGTATCTCCAGTCGTTCTGCATCTGCTTTTTTCCGTAAAATTGCAATACGGGTCTCTAAATCAGGTGGTGTGATGTCGACTGACAATCCCCAAGCAAAACGAGAAACTAAACGTTCTGGTAATTTCGGGATATCATTTGGTGGTCGATCACTCGTTAGTACGATTTGTTTATTTTCATTATACAAATCATTGAAGGTATGGAAAAATTCTTCTAAAGTTGCTTCTTTTTCAGCTAAAAACTGAATATCATCAACTAGTAACAGATCAACATTTCGATATTCTTTACGAAATTGTTCGGAATTTTTCGTTTGGATCGAATTGATGAATTCATTAGTGAATGTTTCGCTACTGACGTATTTCACTTTGGCATCGGGGCGATTTTGCAGCATTTGGTGACCAATAGCATGCATCAAATGGGTTTTTCCAAGACCAACACCACCATAAAAGAATAGCGGATTGTAAATAGAACCAGGATCTTCTGCTACAACTAATGCTGCTGCATGCGCCATTTGATTTCCTTTTCCGATAACGAATGTATCAAAAGAGTATTTTGGATTCAATAAAGCTTTTTTCCCGTGTTCAGCAATTTTTTCTTGTGTCACAGGGGCTTTCTTCTCTTCTTGAACCGGCATCATCTCTTTTTCACCAGTAACAACAAAATGAGGCATCACTTCAGCACCAGTTAATTTAAAGCCGGTTTCAACAATTTTTGCGGCTAAATTCTTTTCCCAATAGTCTTTATGAACAGCAGAAGGAACTTCTAACCATAACTGGTTATTCTCCAACTTTAGCGGTTGCGTTGTTTTTATCCATGCATCAAAACTTGGTGCGGACAAAACAGATTGGTAAGTATCTTCTAGATCTTTCCAGAAACTTTCCATATCGGGCATATGGTGACCTCCTTAGTTTAAAAGCGGAACAAGCCGTTTAGCTCTGACTGAAAAATAGGAAAATCTGAATAAGGTGTTTTTTACCTTATTCAGATTTTATCTTTTTTCCGAAGAGCTGGCTTATGCAGCTAGATAGTATATGGTAACAAATTTCACCTTGTACCATTCAACATCAACTCATTTCTTTGTTGTGTTTTTGGCATGTTTTAACGTAAAAGCTCATAAAGCTAAATAAATTTTTTCTATATAAAAAAGCAGAACAAATATAAATAGATAAGCAAATAGAATTTTAGCATTTTTTCAGAACTTTTTCCACAGGCAAATTGTGAATTGTGGAAAAAAAATTCACAGAGGGTGATAAACTTATCCACAAAGCGAAAGTAAACCGTGGATTTCTCTGATAAAAATTATTTATCCACAGCAGGTTCTGCAAAAATAAACCACGTAGCATAGGCTTTTCCAAAAGTTATGCACAATTTATAAAACGGATGTGCATAACTTTTGAACACCCTGTTTTTTTGTGCAAAAGTCTAACGAAAACTAAAAATGAATGATTCACGAAAAAAAACTATCCACAAGTTATCCCTGACTTTTTCCTTTTTGTGGATAACTTATTTAACAAAGAAAGGAAATTAATTCCAGAAAATTTATTGACAAATATACCCAATACTAGGTATACTATCAAAGTATGTCTATGTATTGATGGATAGTTACAATTTCAGGAGGTGGAACAAGAGATGAAAAGAACGTATCAACCAAACAAACGCAAACGTCAAAAAGTTCACGGTTTCCGTAAACGCATGAGCACAAAAAATGGTCGCAACGTATTAGCGAGCAGACGTCGTAAAGGCAGAAAAGTTATTTCAGCATAATGTATGTTGACTTTAAATAACGAATCAAGTTCAAACTAAGAACCCTTTATTATCTTCACAATGTATGTGTGGAAATAATAAAGGGTTCTTTTGTTGTGAATCACCATGACTGGCTCTGCCAGAATGGATGATGAACAATACTTGGCGAACGTAGTGAGCGAAGTGTCCTTACTAGAGAATCACGAAAACCTAAATCCCAAAAAAAGTAGGACTAAGTATGTGGCTCCAAATAGAGTTGTTATTTTATCAAGACAGTCTTCAACATTATAAACATCTTTACTATAGTAGTAACCAAAAACATAGCAATTAAATCAGCCGGAAAAATCAACAATAACCATTCTCTAAAAACGAATCAACCTCGGAAAATATCACAATCTCGTAAAATAAAGTGAAAAAAGAGCAGAAAAATGATACTATATGAATTTAGAGTCATGATTCGCAAAATCTCTGGATATTTTCCCTTAATTTTGATAAAAAATGACTGAAATATGCTATTATTGTAGAGTGAGTAAAAAAGAAAGATAGAAAGAAACAAAGGGATGCAGATGAAGAAATCCTATAGAGTAAAAAAAGAAAAAGAATTTCAAGCAGTCTTTCAGCATAAACGTTCCTGTGCCAATCGTAGATTTGTTGTTTATGTATTGGAAAAACCGGAACAAAAGCATTTTCGAGTAGGAATTTCCGTAGGGAAAAAAATCGGGAATGCTGTTGTCAGAAATGCTGTTAAGCGTAAAATTCGTACATCGATTTACCAGCTAAAAGAATCGATCGATCCGACTTGTGATTTTATTATCATCGCAAGACCTGGTGTTGACAAGTTAACATCGGAAGAAATCCATAGTAACGTGATCCATGTGTTAAAACTTGCAA
Organism: Enterococcus rotai; assembly: GCF_001465345.1. Classification (NCBI taxonomy): domain Bacteria; kingdom Bacillati; phylum Bacillota; class Bacilli; order Lactobacillales; family Enterococcaceae; genus Enterococcus; species Enterococcus rotai. Next base: position 1,132,228 of record NZ_CP013655.1, read on the forward strand.
AAATTTTGAAATAAGAGAGGAACAGTTTTGTGAAGAAGTATAAACGCTTATTATTGATGGCAGGTCTAGTTACACTTGTTTTTGTGCTGTCTGCCTGTGGAACCGCCCCGATTAACGAGAGCAGTACAGGAATTTGGGACCGCTACATTGTCTATTATTTCGCTGAAGCAATCAAATTTTTATCCATTTCGGCAAATACTGGTATTGGGATTATCCTATTTACATTAGTGATTCGGATTATTTTACTACCATTGATGCATTTCCAAACAAAAAGTATGCGCAAAACGCAAGAATTACAGCCTAAATTAAAAGCGCTACAAAAACAATATTCATCAAAAGATCCGGAAACACAACGTTTATTCCGTGAAGAACAACAAAAACTATATGCTGAAAATAATGTAAACCCTTATGCAGGCTGTTTACCATTATTGATTCAAATGCCGATCATGATGGCACTTTATCAATCGATTTCTCGTGTACCAGAATTGAAACAAGGTAGTTTCTTGTGGTTGAACCTAGGACAACCCGATCCGTATCTGATTTTACCGATCCTTGCGGCAGTCTTTACCTTTGCCAGCACTTATTTAACAAGTATGAGTCAGATCGAATCAAATGCTTCATTAAAAATCATGAATTTTGTCATGCCTGTTATGATTTTTGTCATGGGGATGAGTTTAGCCAGTGGATTATCACTTTACTGGGTAGTTTCTAATGCATTCCAAGTAGGTCAAACATTATTGATCAATAACCCATTCAAGATTCGTAGAGAACGTGCAGAGGCTGAAAGACAAGTAAAAGAACGCGAACGTGCATTGAAGAAAGCAATGAATCCTAAGAAAAAAAATAAGAAAAAATAAAAGGAGGTTTTCCAGATGCCGGTTTATGAGGGAAACACAATTGAAGAAGCAACAACTAAAGGGTTGCACGCACTGAATTTGTCAAAAGAAGAAGTAGAGATCAATGTGATCGCAGATGCTAAAAAAGGTTTTTTGGGCTTTGGTAAAAAATTAGCTCAAGTATCGATCGAGCCAACGGTTAGTGAACAAATCGCTGAAGCAGTTGCCGAAACAGTTGAAGATATCATTGTGACAGATGAGGAAGTAAAAACTGAAACAGCTGTTGAAGAATTACTAGTTTCCAAATCTGATTCCTCTGAATCAAAGGTCTTGGAAAACTTAGCAGATGAAGACGCAATCACAGAACTAGCAATGTATTTAACAAAAATTTCAAAAGAATTGAATGCACCTGCTCTAGTCCGTTTAGAACGTAAAGATGGTTTGTTGGTTTTCCATTTGGATACAGATAAACAAGGAATCTTGATCGGAAAGCATGGTAAAGTCTTGAATGCTATGCAATATTTAGCGCAAGTATTCGTTCATCGTGTTGCAGAGAATAAATTATCTGTAGTAGTAAATGTTGGTGATTACCGTGAAAAACGGCAAGCAATCTTACAGCGCTTGGCAGAAAGAACGGCCGAAAAAGTGAAGCAAACAGGTCGTCCAGTTTTCTTAGAACCAATGCCAGCATTTGAAAGAAAACAAATCCATTTTACATTAAGCAAAGACGACCATATCAAAACACATTCAGAAGGCGATGAACCATACCGCTATTTAGTCGTTGAACCTGTGAAAAAATATTACTAATAAAAATCTCCCTTTAAAAAGTATTTTTTTAAAGGGAGATTTTTTGTTTAGATTGGATCACTTCACTAAAAAATACATTGACAAATACCGTCAAACAAAGTATATTTTAAACGAAATCATTCTTATCAACGTACAAAATACGATGATAAAGTAGTTGAAGCATTCGTGCTTCTTCTAGCCTGGTTCTTTTAGGATCAGGTTTTTTATTTTATCTAAAACAACTAGGCTTATATGACAAAAGTCATAAGAGCTTATGACAAATGAATCTAACGAAGACAGGATTTTTCCGGCATAATAAGGGTATCAACTAACAAGGAGAAATCACTATGAATAATCAAACAAACAGAATTGAAGAATTAGAATTGGAAAATGAAAACTTACGTTTAAAATTAGCTACAATCAAAGAAGAAAATAAGGATGCTTGGGCAAGTTGGGCTTGGGTCTTGGTTCCTGTTGTCGGGATGCTAGTTGGCGCGTTTCATACAATATTTTAGTTAAAAAACGGGAAAAGCTAGTAGACTTTTCCCGTTTTTCTTTGATTGATCAACCAATATTCGTTTGGGTAAACTGAACTACAGTGCCATAAGCAAATATTTCCACGACCCATTTTCCTTGATATTCCACATATTTTTCTTCAAAATGACAATTAATCACCGCGTCTGCTTCATATTCAAAGGCAATGACTTTTAACTGACGGTAAACACCGCTGAACACATCATTTGGATTGACGTCGGGTGAAAATAAGTCTGTTTCAATTCGATCTGTCGCGAAAACAATATCACGAAGGATATATTTTTTATTGACATTTCCTGTAGATAATGTGATTCCATTTAAACGATTTTCTAATTCTTGCTCATTTAACTCATCTCTTTTAGCTTGTCTCATTTTAGGAACCTCCTCGCATTATTAAGTTTATTTTAAAGATAAAGGAGAAGAAATGCAACGTTAACGAACGCTTATAGCAAACAAATAGTGTTGCGAAAAATAAGAAAATATGCTATTCTATGTCAAGAAATTAATAGGAATTGATGCAGTGAAAGTGCTAGATCCAACCTGAAAAAATAGGGGTGGAGTGGGCGCTTTTTTTGTAGCCAAAAATAGATGCATACATAGTTTGAAATAAGATAGGAGTTATTTTACGTAGCAATTATTACGCGGAAAACAGCTCAATCCATTAACGAAAGGAACTCAGTCAATCATGCAACAAATAACGCTAGAATTTGATACGATCGCCGCAATTTCAACACCTCCTGGCGAAGGAGCAATCAGTATTGTCCGCTTAAGTGGAGACCAAGCAATCACTATTGCAGATAAGGTTTATCGTTCAGGCAGTAAGCAATTACTAGATGTGCCGACGCACACGATTCATTATGGGCATATCTTTGATCCAAAAGAGGACAGCTTGGTCGATGAAGTGATGGTTTCTGTAATGAGAGCGCCAAAAACATTCACTAGAGAAGATGTAGTTGAAATCAACTGCCACGGCGGAATCGTGGTCGTGAATCAATTATTACAGCTACTTTTAAGAGAAGGTGCACGTTTAGCTGAACCAGGTGAATTTACAAAAAGAGCCTTCTTAAATGGCCGAATGGACTTATCTCAAGCAGAAGCTGTGATGGACTTGATTCGAGCGAAAACTGATCGAGCAATGCATGTCGCATTAGATCAATTAGATGGAAATTTATCTTCTTTGATCCGTTCATTGAGACAGGAAATTTTAGAAACATTAGCCCAAGTTGAGGTAAATATCGACTATCCTGAATATGACGATGTTGAAGAATTAACAACAAAATTATTACTTGAAAAAGCGGGTTTTGTTAAAGCTCAAATCGAAGGCTTACTGACAACTGCTAAACAAGGAAAAATTTTACGTGAAGGCTTAAGTACAGCAATCATCGGTCGCCCAAACGTTGGAAAGTCAAGCTTACTAAACCATTTACTACGTGAAGAAAAAGCAATCGTTACAGATATTGCAGGCACAACACGTGACGTGATCGAAGAATATGTCAATGTTCGTGGTGTACCGCTAAAATTGATCGATACAGCTGGTATCAGAGAAACAGAAGATATCGTAGAGCGGATCGGGGTAGAGCGCAGCCGTAAAGCGTTAGCGGAGTCAGATTTGATTTTACTGGTTTTAAATCAGAATGAACCACTATCAGAAGAAGACCGCCAACTATTGGTTGCCACCGAAGGCTTAAAACGTGTGATCTTACTAAATAAAATGGATTTACCTTCGCAACTAGATCGAGAAGCATTAAAACAGTTTGTGAAAGACGAAGAAATTTTACCAGTATCCGTTTTATCCAATACAGGGATGGAACAATTAGAATTAAAAATTGCAGACTTATTTTTCGGTGGACAAACAGGAGAAAAAGATGCAACCTACGTATCCAATACTCGCCATATTGCTTTACTAGATCAGGCTGCGATAGCACTAGACGAAGTAATTCGTGGAATCGAAGCTGGAATGCCAGTGGATCTCGTTCAAATGGATATGACCCGTTGTTGGGACTTTTTAGGTGAGATCGTCGGTGATAGTGTTCAAGACGAACTGATCACTCAATTATTCAGTCAATTTTGTTTAGGAAAATAGAGAGGAAGAGTCGATGAATCAATTTAAAGCAGAATCGTATGATGTAATCGTAGTTGGAGCAGGTCACGCAGGATCAGAAGCCGCCTTAGCTTCCGCTCGTATGGGCAGTAAAACATTGCTACTAACAATTAATTTAGATATGGTAGCCTTTATGCCATGTAACCCATCTGTAGGAGGCCCCGCAAAAGGCGTCGTTGTGCGAGAAATCGATGCACTGGGTGGCGAAATGGGTCATAATATAGACAAAACATACATCCAAATGCGGATGCTAAACACAGGAAAAGGTCCGGCTGTTCGCGCCTTGCGCGCCCAAGCGGACAAGCACGCTTACGCTACTGAAATGAAACACACGATCGAACGCACCGATAACCTATCATTACGCCAAGGTATCGTGGAACGTTTGCTTGTAGAAGATGGCATTTGCAAAGGTGTCATTACAACAACAGGTGCACAGTACCAAAGTAAGGCCGTGATCATCACAGCTGGAACAGCACTTCGTGGCGAGATTATCATCGGTGAACTAAAATATTCCTCAGGTCCCAATAATTCATTACCATCGATTGGTCTAGCCGATCATTTAAAAGAATTAGGACTTGAAATGGATCGTTTCAAAACAGGGACACCGCCACGCGTGAAATCTAGCACGATCGATTATTCTGTCACAGAAGAACAACCTGGTGATGAACAACCGAATCACTTTAGTTTCAGCACGCCAGATGATGCCTATAATTTAGATCAACGTTCTTGTTGGTTAACTTATACCAATGAAGGAACCCACGAAATCATTCAAGACAATCTACATCGTGCACCGATGTTTACTGGAATCGTTGAAGGCGTTGGAGCACGTTACTGTCCATCGATCGAAGACAAAATCGTTCGTTTTTCGGACAAACCTCGTCATCAATTATTCTTAGAACCAGAAGGATTGAACACAGAAGAAGTGTACGTTCAAGGGCTTTCTACTTCTTTACCAGAAGATGTTCAAACGGATATCCTACATTCAATTGCAGGATTGGAAAAAGCTGAAATGATGCGTACTGGTTATGCGATCGAATATGACGTTGTTGTGCCGCATCAGTTACGCCCAACGTTAGAAACGAAAGTAATCGATGGTTTATTTACAGCAGGACAAACGAATGGTACAAGCGGTTATGAAGAAGCAGCAGGTCAAGGACTGATTGCAGGGATCAATGCAGCACTTAAAGTTCAAGGCAAAGACCCATTTGTGATGAAACGTAGTGATGGCTATATCGGTGTAATGATCGATGACTTGGTGACAAAAGGGACGAATGAACCCTATCGTTTGCTAACCTCAAGAGCTGAATATCGTTTGATTTTACGTCATGATAATGCCGATTTACGTTTAACAGAACAAGGTCATGAAATTGGTCTAGTCAAAGAGGAACAATATAAAGCTTACCTTGAAAAGAAAAAAGCAGTCGAAGCTGAAATCGCGCGATTGAATTCAGTTAGAGTGAAGCCTACAGCGGACGTACAAGCGTTCTTAGAGGCGAAAGGTTCTGTTCCGTTGAAAGATGGGGTCTTAGCAGGAGACTTCTTAAAACGCCCTGAAATGAGCTATCATGAAGTGACACAATTTATCCCAGCTTCTGATGTAGAACTAGATGATAAGGTCATTGAGCAAGTTGAAATTCAATTAAAATATGAAGGGTATATCAAAAAAGCGTTGGAAAAAGTCGATAAACTAAAACGTATGGAAGCCAAACGAATTCCAGAAAATATCGATTATGCTGCAATCAACGGTTTGGCAACTGAAGCGAAACAAAAATTACAAAAAATCCAACCAGAAACAATTGCCCAAGCAAGCCGAATCAGTGGTGTGAACCCAGCTGATGTTTCGATTTTGATGGTGTATATTGAGCAAGGCAAGATAGCGAAAGTACAAGCTTAAAAAAAGAATGTAGTTTGTTTACGTTTAAAACATCGCTATGACATAATAACTAGTAATAGGTATAAAAGACCGAACAAGCCGAATAATAGTTAAAAAGGAGGGAGCTCCTAACGAAGCTCCCTCCTTTTTTGTTTCATGTGAAACATTTGATGAACGCTATCTAAATAAATGTAACAGATTTTCGGGAGACTTTTAACAGTAAGTTAAAAGTTTATATACATAAAAATAGAGTAAGATCAAAACAGGTAGATAAAAGAAAGTCAGCCAAATATTTAATATTAATGAAACTAAAGGAGTAAAACCGATGCGTACAATCAAAACAGTCGAAGATTTCTGGCAAGTAATCGATGAAATAAGAATAAAAAAAGAATTAAATTGGTCGGATTTAGTTGGAGGAAAAGCTAAATTAGCTGCCAGCCAACGCTGGAATCCGCCATTAACATATATTCTTCAAATGCAAACGAAACTGGATGTAGAGATTATCAACACCTTTGTCTATGAACTGATGGAGTCCTACCAAGCAGTCATTAAAGATCCTGAAACTCCGGAAAAGATGAAATTGATTTACCAGTGGATTCAAGATGAAAATTGGATGGAAGATGAACAACTTCTTCAAAACGTTCAAGAAATTGCAAAAACAATTTTATGAGTTATACGCACAGAAAATAAGGAGTGAAAAAAATGAAAAATATAGAAAAAATGATTCAATGGATGACTGATCGAAAAGGAAAAGTCACTTACTCGATGAATGCAAGGTTAGGACCAAACAGCTATGATTGTTCTAGCGCTGTTTATCTCGCTTTGATCCACGGAGGTTTCTTAAATACTGGCATGATGGGCAATACAGATACTCTTTTCTCCCATTTAGAAAATGCTGGCTGGACTAAGATACAAGCAGATGAAACCGGAAATTATCCAGCTAAAACAGGAGATATTTTTATTTGGGGAAATCGTGGAGCATCAGGAGGAGCTGCTGGTCATACAGGGATTTTTATAGATGATCAAGATAACATCATTCACTGCAATTATGGCTATAATGGCATCACGATCAATAACCATGATACGATTTGGGGATTAAACGGTTGTCCTACGATGACGATTTATCGTTATGGAAGAAATGAAAGCAGACCACAGCCGACACCTTCGACGCCTAAGCCCGTGCCGCAAGAACAACTGGTCGGTTTAATTTCAATGACAGGAACTTTTTATCCAGACAGAAAATTAGCAGTCAGTCAAGATACTAATCCAGACGATGCGACCAGCCCCGCACTTGATTACTATCTACCTGGTATGATGATTTACTATGATCATTATATTCATAGCAATGGCTATGTTTGGATCAGTTATATCAGCCATGGTGGTGCACGGCGTTATGTAGCCGTTGGGCCGGATGACGGTCGTACAGATACAACGTGGGGATCTGGTTTTTTCAATTGATCAAATGAGAGACGACACATTTAGAAAAGGTCTTATCTATAAAAAATAAGGAAATCTTGCTATAATGGTGGAAAAGTAAGGATAGATGGAGTGATGATTAATGACAAAAAACTTTGTAGAGAGTGAATTTGCTCCGTTAAAAAGAGTTGTTTTAGCACAATCTCAATTTTGTTTACCTGAAGAGGAAAATGAGTTAGACACAAGTTTTTTATCCGAAAAAAACCTCAACCTTTTTGATCATAAAGTTGGTGATATAGCCGATCTTTACCCAGAAATGCAAGAAAAATGGGAAAATGAAAAAGTACAAATGACTCAATTATTAACTTCATATGGCGTAGGAGTGATCAGGCCAAGAATGCTAACAGCTTATGAAAAAGAGTTAGGAAAACAGAGTAGGTGCGGTTATGCTAATTTCTTTTCAAGAGATCCATTCTTTACCATTGGTCACTTCGTCATTGAAGGAAATTTGAGATTTGCCCATCGCCGCTTGGAAATTTTGCCGATTCGGGATATTTTAATTGAGGAATCAAGACACCCAGAGGCTATTTATGTAGCAGCACCACAACCGGATATTTCACAAGGATCAAAAAGTGAAGCAGGACCATTTTTAGAAGGTGGCGATGTGTTAGTTTATGGTAAAACCATATTTGTCGGTCATTCAGGTTTGGCAAGTAATTTAAATGGAATCCACTGGCTGAAATCATTTTTAGCGCACTGGGGATATAATGTTGTACCTGTGCGGTTGCATCCGGATATTTTACATTTAGATTGTGCCATGAGTATGGTGAAAGATGGCTTGATGATATGCTGTGAAGAAGCCTTTTTAGATGGAGTGCCTCAAGAATTAACAAACTGGGATAAAATCAATGTTTCCTTAAAAGAAGCATCATTACTCATGACAAATGGACTACCACTCAATGATTCTGTTTATATTACGGATCAATCATTTACAAGATTGATCATAGCATTAGAAAAATATGGAGTGAAGGTCGAAACATTAGATTATGAAGTCTCAAGAATATTTGGCGGTTCCTTCCGATGCACTACACAAGCATTATTAAGAACAACCAACTAATTGGCAACTTATAGAAAACGAAAAGAAATTCAGATTTTCACCAAACAATTGTAATAAAGAAGCCACTTTTCCAACACAAAAAAGTCACAATTTCGGGTTATTATAAATTCATACCAAACAAACAACCCTAACAAAACACTTTTTCATTTTTTAACTCCTTTTCCCACTCTTCCCCAAAGAGTGGGTTCTTTTTTGTGAATCACTACGATTGGCTATACCAAAGTAGATGATGAACAATACTTGGCGAACAAAGTGAGCGAAGTGTCTTTACTAGAGAGTCACCAAAGCCTTAATATAAAAAACAATAGAAGCAAAACCAACACAACCAAATAAATCGCTTATAATTCGAATTGTCATTCAATTAAAATAAAAAACGGTACTTAAAAGAAGCTACACGTGCAAAAATAATTTTGCATGCGTAGCTTCTTTTTTTAATCATAGTGTCATTTAGAAAACTAAATTCTATTTACTGTGTTTTCCTTTTCTTCTCTTCCAGAAAAGAAGAGATCCAGCGGCACCTGCCATAAAGGCACCCATTCCTTGTTCCATTAGAGAAGATTCTGTTCCTGTATTCGGTAGTCTTCTTTCAGAACGAGTATTTGGTAATAGTTTAGTTGAAGGATCAGAGACTGTGTTGCGTTTAGTACTTGTTGCCACAGTGTTTCCTGTAGATTCTTCCTTCTTCTTAGGATCAGTTAAAGCTACTGGCGCCTCGGCTAGATTGGCTGCGATAGGAGCTTCTAGTGCATTAGGTTCCGTTGGTGCAGTAAGTTCGATTGGCTGTTCTACTGGCGGTGTTACTGGGTCAACGGTTTCTGGTGCGATAACTTCTGGAATAACTGGCGCTTCAACAATAGGAGCTTCTTCTAATTCTTCAGGTTTCTCTAAAGGATCGACATCTGTAACATCTTCCAAATCTTCTAGTTCAACAGGAGCATCAGGTTGAATACTTTCTTCAGCTTCTTCGCTATCTAATTCCACATCAGTTACATCTTCTGAAGTACCTAGTTCTACAAGTGAACTAGGAGGAGTAGATGCATGTTTATCTGTTAAAGTAGGTAAGTTGATTCCTGTGATATTTTCAATTATTTTTGTTGAAGCCGCAGCAGGCACAAGCGCTGGATTGGTTGGTTCTGTTACATTTTCGACTTTTTTAGGTGTGTTAATTCCTACTGGCTTTGTCGGGATTTCAGGCATATCTGGTACTGTTGGAATTTCTGGAGCATTGATTTTTTTGAGTATTAGCGAATCTAATTCAGTTTGGATTGTTTTTAGATCAATAGGTGGAAGGTTAACCTTTCCAAGCGCGGATTGTGTACTCATTCGCCAAGTGATTATTGAACTTCCACCCCCCATTTTTATCCAGTCATAGAGAGAAAGACCAACATCTTCAATATAAGGATCTGCATAAAAAGCATCTAAGCTTGTTTGATAAGCTCCAGTTGCAACGTTGAGACTTGTAGTGATTGAAGTTGGAATTCTATCTAAGTTTACGGGTGGTTTAACATTGTTGCCCGTTGCTAAATTGAATTCTTCAATTGCAGCAGCCATGGTTGAATTAGCTACTGTCCATTTATCAGAAACGCTTATTAGATAATCAGAATAATTCGTAAGTTTCTCAATTGCTCCACCTGCAATTGACTCATAAGTTGAGACAAATTTATCCCATTCTTCCGATGTATTTAATGATTGTAAGCGTTCTGTTGGATAGCCTATAGGAGTAAAATCTAAGGTTCCAGCAGTGTTAATAATTTCGATCCAAGAATCCAATTCTTCGTCAGGATCTCCAGCGTTGCCTACACTCCATCCTTTAGTGTATAAATCGAAAGCATCAGAATAAGTTTTGTATGATTGATAGTATTGCTGATACACTTTAGCACTATTAATATTATCCTCCATCACATGTTCAGCCTCAGCAATGAAATTTACTAATTTAGACTGAAAATCTTCTGGTCCATAAATAAGGTCTTGGGTAATTTCTGGTTTAATAGAACTAGCATTGTAACTATCATTTTTATCTTGATAGTCCATAATAACTGGCCACGATTCATTTAGTACTTTAGTTAAAGCTAATTTAGCTGTTTCGTATTTAGTTTGCCACAATGCTAAGTCAGCAGGAAGATTATCAAGATTTTCTTGCGTTATTTTATCAGCTGGAAAGTCATCAAGAACGTTATTCATTCCAGTAATAGCAGCATTGATCTCACTTTCAGCAACAACTGCCTTCTCGTAAGCAGCAAGTGCATCCTCATATGGTTTTGCAGCTGTAGTGAAACTTTCTTTTGCAAGGTCATATTTAGTTTTGAGATTTGTATAGAGTGTAAGAGCTTTATCGTAATTGATAGTAAGAGTTTTTAATTTTCCGTTAGCTAGTTGGTAGTCCTTATCAGCAGCTTCCCACGCATCATTTGCAGTACCGTAGGCTGTATTAACGCCTTTATACTGTTCATGAAGCTTTTTAAAGGAAGTTTCTAATTCTGTGTACTCTTTTGAAACAGCGGCGAATTCTTTTTCGTGAGCTGTTTGCTCATCTTTCACTTCACCCAATTTGATTCGCGTTGCATTATAGGTTTTCAGGGTTTCATCATATTGCGTTTTCAGACCAATATAATATGCAGCTAAATCCGTATATTCTTTCTCGCGAAGTTCAAATGTGTCTTTCGCTTTAGAAATGGCAGTTGCTGCTGTGGTATATGCTGTTTCAGCTAAAAGGTACTCTTTATCTAAAGCAGCAAATTGTTTTGTTACTATATCATAAGTTTCTTTTGTTTTAGTATATTGCCTTTCTAAGGCGGTGTATTGTTTTGTAGTTGTTTCTAATGTTTCTCCTAGTTTGGTAAAAGCTATTTTCGCTGAAGCCAACTCTGATTTTAGTGTAGTTAATTCCTCTGCTAGTGTTTGATATTCTGGTAAAAGACGGTCATATTCAGCACGTGCTAGTTCATATTTTTTATTAGCAGCATCATATGTTTTGCTCGCCTCATTATAGTGCGCTTCTATGATGTCAAAAGCGTCTGATCCGTTTATAAATTTAACAGATATGGCGTCATAAGTTTCTTTTAACAGGTCATATTGGCGTTTTACTTCAGCAGACTCTGTGACTGCTGCTTGATAGGCAGATTCTGTTTCTTCATAGACACTGATTACTTGTGTATAGTTCGTGCTGATTGTTTGGTAGTCTTTTTCCAATTTTTGGTAATCAGTATTTGCTTGCTCGCATTGTGCTTCAAGAGTATCATATTGTTGCTTGATAGACTGATAGGAAGCAGCAATTTTTTGATAATCAGCTGTTGCAGTGTCATAAGCTGTTTGAACGTCTTTGAACTTTGTCGTGAGTTGTTCAGCTTGTTCTTTTACTTGTTGATATTCTTTGTCCACTTCGTTATAACGAGCATTATTTTCATTATAGGCTGCTAAAGCTGTTGAATATTCCACTGTGCCTTCTTCATACTGTTTTAGAATAGCTTCAGCGGCTGCTCTTTTTTCATTATAGGTAGCTAAATCAGTTTCATAAGCAGTCAATTTAGCATCATAGGCAGCTTTTTGTTGATCATAGGTTGTTTTCGCAGTTTCATATGTTTTTGTTTTTTGATCAAAGGCTGTCTTTTCGGTTTCGTAGGTCGTACGTTCTGTTTCATATTGCGTTGCTAATTCTTTAAGTTGACTAGATAAAGTTTCGTAAGTTGTTTTTGCTTCTTCGTACGCTTGTTTTGTTGTGTTATATTCATCTTTAATTTTATTATATTCAGTAAGTTTTCGTTCATAATCACTTATGGTTACCGTTAAATCTGATAAACGTTTTTCATAAGTTGCTTTATCCGCTATATAAGTTGTTTTTGCATCATTATATTCAGTTAGCAGTACGTTATATTCCTCAAGTGCTTTATCATAGTCAGTTTTTACTTCGATATAGCTGGTTTTTGCTGTTTCAAGTTCTGTTTTTAAGGTGTTGTATGTCTCTGTCGCTACGTTGAATTCTGTCGCTTTAGTATCATACGCTGTTTTTTTAATAGTGTAGTTGTTAAGTAGCGCTTCATAAGAAAGTTTTTGTGAATTATAGTCTGATAGTTGCGTGTTGTACTTATTTTTTGCCTCATTGTACGCTGTTTGAATGGTTCTATATGCTGTTGCAGCATCCTCGTAAATTTTTCGTTTTGCTTCGTATTCCACTCTTAAATTTTCGTAGATTGTTCTTTTTTCTTCAGCATCTTTGTTCAATGCCTCGTATTCAGCTTGGGCATTTAAATAGTTTGTTTGCATACCGAGAAAAGTTGTTTCCGTGTCTTGATAACGTTTTTGTTCTACTTCATAGGCAGCTTTTGCTTCGTTGTAAGTATCAATATGTGCTTCGTAGCTAGACTTATTTGTTTCATATGTAGCTTTATGTGCGTTATAAGTCGTTGTCGCTTCTTCGAAAATCGTTAACTGATTTTTGTACGTTTCTTTTAATCCATCTAAAGTCGTTTTAAGTTGATCAGCTGTTTCATAAGTTTTATCAGCTTTGCTTTTAGAGGTATTGTAGTCATTTAAGGCAGTATCATACTCTTTTTTTGTATCTTCGTATTCCTTTTTCGCTGTGGTGTATTCTTCTAATATACTCTTATAATCTTTTTCCAACGTTGTTTGAGCAGCTTGCTTTTGCTCTATTGTTGCAGCCAGTGCGTGTATAGGACTACCAGAACCTATGAGAACCACACTGGAAAACAACATAAATTTAAACGAACCTTTTCTCCATGAGTCATTCATTAAACCACACATACCTTCCTTTTTTTGTAGTAATGTTCATATAGTAAAAATATAAAATCTTAATGAAATTTATATTTTCATAAATGTAATTATACAATAGTCTTAAGTAAAACATTTATCATATTTTTCATCATAATTACAATTTTTTGATAATCAAATAATGAAATAATAATCATTATTTGATGGTTTTTGTATAAAAAGTGTAGAACAGCTTGGTGATAGAGGATTTTTACCTTTGAGGAATATTATTTTATTTTTTTGTATAAGTTTAGGAAATGTGAATATTTATGTATGTATATGGCATTTTAGAGAACAAGGAAACGAGAAGAATGGTATATGATTTATATATAAAATTTACATGGGTGTTTGTCTCAGTCACTTATAAAATGTATTTAACGAGCTTCTTAAAGCAAAGGCTGTGACGAACTATATCAGTTTTTTTATTATTTTTGGATCGGTAAAAGGAACAAAGCGTTCCAATTATTAATCTTTTATGGTAAGTTAAACTAAAACTTCAGATTTCCGACAAATAATCATAATAAAGAAACCAATCTTTCAACACAAAATAGTCACACTTTCAGGTTATTATAAATTCATACCAAACAAACAACCCTAACAAAACACTTTTTCATTTTTTAACTCCTTTTACCCACTCTTCCCCAAAGAGTGGGTTATTTGTTGTGAATCACTGCGACTGCTTCGCAGAGCAGATGATGAACAATACTTGGCGAACAAAGTGAGCGAAGTCACCTTACTAGAGAATCACCAAAGCCTAAATCAAGAAAAAGTAAATCAGATAGTGCGGCTCATGATAAATCTCTTGTATTAACAATCTGGGCTCCGCCAGAATGGATGATGAACAATACTTGGCGAACAAAGAGAGCGAAGTGTCCTTACTAGAGAATCACCAAAGCCTAAATCAAGAAAAAGTAAATCAGATAGTGCGGCTCATGATAAATCTCTTGTATTAACAATCCGGGCTCCTCCAGAATGGATGGTGAACAATACAAGATCTATGAAGAGAGAAGTCACCACTTACCAAACCCTAAATCAAAATAAAAAAATTGATGTTCATTTTTCGAAAGAACCATCTATCGATCAGCAGTACACTAAAGCTACAAAACGAAGGGATCGATGATCAATGAACAAAACCAAAACAACCCATTTCAGAAATGCCCACCAACAAAAGAAACCACTTGTTTTACTAAATATTTGGGACGTAGCCAGTGCCAATGAGCTGACAACCCAAAACATCAATTTAATCCCAACAGGTAGTTACGCAATGTCAGATCATTACGGCTATCAAGATGGTGAAAATATGCCGTTTGATGAACTACTAGGCTACCTAAGACAAATGGATACCCAAAACAATTACATTACTGCAGATATTGAATCAGGATATGCCACAAATGGACTAGAGCTGGCAAAGAATATTGAAGCTCTCATCAACATTGGCGTCATCGGGATCAATATTGAAGATAAGAAACCAAATACAGAAACCCTGTATTCCATAGCAGAACAACGTGAGCGGCTACTAGCCATCAAGCAACAATGTAAGACAATGAAAAAAGACCTTTTTATCAACGTAAGAACAGATACCTATTTTAGTGGCGATATTGCTGCAAACAACCAAAATGAACAAGTCTTAAATCAAACGATCGCACGAATCAAAGCGTATGAAAAAACTGGAATCGATGGTATTTTTATTCCAGGGTTAAAAAACCAAGAACATCTTAAGCAAATAGCAGCAGCAACTACGTTACCGATCAATATTATGCTAGATATCCAAAACGATTCTATTGCAGATTATTTAGATACAGGAATTTCAAGAATCAGCTTTGGACCTTCAATCTATATGCTTTATAATGAATATGAAACAGACGATTTAACTACATTTTACACATCGTTACTGGCCGATTTAGCTCAATACGAGGAGCAAGATCAGATTGAATTATTTAGAATACAGTAGAAAGGGGAATGCCCAATGATCAGCGAAAAAGAAAAAAAGCATTACTACCAAGCCTTGCTGGCAAAAGATTCAACATATGATGGTATTTTCTTTGTTGGGATCAGTTCCACTGGTGTCTTTTGCCACGCAACATGTCCTGCAAGAAAACCGAAGTATGAAAATTGTACATTTTACGAAACCGCCGAAGAGGCACTTTTATCAGGTTATCGTCCTTGTAAACGCTGTAAACCACTATCTTATCCAAGAGAAATCCCGCCTTTAGTGCAGCAAATGGTGGAATTAGTCGAAGAAAACCCAGAAAAACGTTGGAAAGACCAAGATTTCGCAGAGTTGGGCATCCACTCAATGACTGCTAGAAGACAATTTAAAAAAGTGTATGGCATGACGTTTGTTCAATATGCACGCTCAAGAAGGATGGGGATGGCCTTGAAATCAATCAAAAATGGGGAGAAACGAATCGATACGCAGTTAGATGTAGGTTATGATTCACCAAGCGGCTTTTACGATGCCTTTTCAAAAATCATGGGTAGAAATCCAAAACAATCGAAAGACATCAAAATATTATCAGCCGATTGGATCGATATGATTTTAGGTCCAATGATGAGCATTGCAGATGATGACTATCTGTATTTATTGGAGTTTGTGGATCGCCGTGGGTTGGAACGAGAAATTGAACGCCTACGCAATCGACTGAATGCTTCCATCGTCCCAGGTAAGACCAAAATCAATGAACAGATCAAAGCAGAATTGGATCTGTATTTTGAAAAGAAGCTGGATGAATTTCAAACACCCTATCTATGTTTAGGTTCAGATTTTCAAAAGAGTGTGTGGCAAGCATTGACAGAAATTGAGTGTGGTAAAACGTCTTCGTATAAAGAATTGGCAGCTGCAATCGGTAACCCAAAAGGGATGCGGGCAGTGGGGAATGCGAATGGTGCTAATCAGTTAGCGATTATTATTCCCTGTCATCGCGTGATTCAGACGGATGGTAGTCTGGGTGGTTACGGCGGTGGTTTGGAGCGGAAGAAGTGGTTGTTGAAGCATGAACGGGAATATCGTTAGAGAATAAAAAAGAGTAGACAATGGTCAGAAAAAATCTGAGTATTGTCCACTCTTTTTGAAGTTACCAGCCACCAGAAAAACCACCGCCGCCAGATGATCCACCTCCACCGGAACTTCCTCCTCCGCCACTACTGGAAGAACCACCAGAATTGCTACTTCGATAACTTGAGGTACTAAAATGCTGCAATGTCTGATAGTCAGCAAAATTGATTCCTGGTATTTCTCCTAAAAATAAACATTTATCAAGATCACGGATTGCTTTTGGATAATAAGTTGACTCAATTTTTTTGAAATCTCGTTCTCCTTTTTTAAAAGCTTTAGGTAATTCTTGTTCAAAGTTACCAGCTTCTTTTAAAAAATCTTCTTTACTAGTATCTTTCCCTTTTAGCAGATGATATGAAACGAGTAAAACGAGTAATTTTTCTTTTTGTTTTGTGTAAAAGGACTTTGATACATGTGCTTTTACGTAGACTTGTACAATCTTTCTTGTTTGAATGAATGTAACTCTTGCTTGAACGATCGTTTGCAAAATTTCTAAGTAGTCATTATCTGATTTTTTAAGTTGCAAGCGTAATTGTTTTGTTGCCTGCTCGATTTTCTGCGGCTCTGTTAGAAAATCAATTAGATGCTGAGAATATTCTTCATAGTAACGTTGGCTGATGTCTAGACAGAGTTTATAGTAAATCATTTTATTCGCAGTTATTAAGTGATGGGTTCGATATTTTCCTATCTCAATTGCGTAGTTTATTATGTCGCTTGTAAATAAAATTTTTGCCAGATAGCGTTGTAAGTATTGATATTTAGCAAAATTTGAGAGAATTAATATCCAAATAGGAGCCGATTCAATCTGAGAAATCAGTGTTTTTTCACTTAAATCAACTTTTCCCAATGTCTTTACTTTTAATTCTTGAATCGAATCAAACAGAGATAGTTTTAAAAGGTGTTTCACTAAAAAGCTTCTAAAATAGAAGTAGCTTATAATAACCCCTACAGCACTGAGCAATAGAGCAATAAAATGAGCCATAATAAAACTTAGAACAATTTCAACATAGTCAAAAAAACTCTTTTCTGGTTCTGTGTAGTGATAGTGTTCTTCATTATAAGAATTACTTGCTTGTTCTAAATCCTGAACTTCCTTTTTCGCTGCTTCGTAATTGCCATAACGTTCATTAACAATAGAAATGATATTATGACTGATGATAGTCAAACCTTGATCATACTTTTCTTCGCGAAATAATTGTTCCACACTTGTGGGGACAATGTCACGTTTCATACTATCTGTAATCACGTCTTCTACACCATATCCAACTTCTAAACGATATTTCCGATCAGATACCGCAATGACAAATAAAAAGCCGTTATTCAGGTAATTATTGCCGATTCCTAACGTTTGAAAGGTTTCATCTGCATAGGTTTCGATTGTTTCATTTTTGGGTAATTTTTTGATGGTCTTTAGAACAAATTGTGGATGACCAGTTAGTTGTTTGAAATCTGATTCGTTTGCTTGGATGATCGCTTGTTTTGTTTCGTCGCTTAATAGACCAGCTTGATCGTCGACGAAGAAGCTTTCGGCTGAGCTGGTTTGCGGGGTGGAGAGAATGAAGAGGAAGAGGGTGGTGAGAAACAGGATTGTTTTAAGAATGGTTACTTTGGTAAAGTGTGTGTGTGTTTTATGTGTGTGATTTGAGTTCATTTTGCTCCTTTTGATTGTGTTGATGTAGTTATTGCTTATTTTTTAAGTTCAAATACTGTTCTTTAAAATTTAATAGCCTAATCCCTAATTCGTCTGAAAAATCCCACTGATCTACTATGAGTCTATGGTAGGAAATTCTGAACTTTGTTTGATTACTATTTTCAATAGTATCAGTCATTAAGCGAACTTCTAAATAAATTTTTTCATATGATTTTTTATGAATACTAGTCGAATTACTAATTCTTAAATTTAATTCATTTAAGAGTTCTTTTCCCTCTTGTTTCAATAGAATCTGATCTGTTCCAAATTGTTTAGATTGAGAGTGCGACATTACAATGTTCCTCCTAGAGTTGCTATGATTCTTTTTTTATCTTTTCTATTTTGTGATACACATGTTCGAGCTCTATCAATATAGGATCGTTGTAATTCCCTGTATCATCAACAAAATGTCTTGTTAAATCCATGAGATTAATCGTACTAGTAATTGTTTCACTACCATCGATTTGTTCTAGAATATGGTTTATGGAACGTTCAATTCTAGCTAAGCTATAGTTTGAATTATCATTTGGATAATTGTTCTTAATTAATATTAGAACTTGTTTACAATGATAGTCAATCTCTTTCAGATTACGAAACTTAATTATATTACTTATTATTGAGGACAATTCTTCACTTCCAATCTAATAAAGGGACGTCTAAGGACTGAGGAGCTTCTTCTATAAAACCTAGTCTGCTAACATATACTTGTTTACTAAGTTCTTTTACTGTTAAGTAGTTAATACGCTTATAAACTTCTAATACTTGTTCGTTTGTTATTTTTATTTGTTGAGTATTTTTTTTATTTTCTGTCCACAATATAACAGTCCAAAAAATATCATCTCTAAAATCTGCGACATTGCAATATACGATACAAGATGAGTCACTATAAATTAGATTTTCTTTTTCTGTAGCTTTTGTCATTATTTGAAATTTTTCTTTGCCCATTGTTTATCAGTCCTTTATTTTAATTTGTCTAAGTTAAGGGAACCTGTATTACTAAGCTCTACATATATAAACATGATCCAAGCTTTAAAATACCCACGCAATCTTTTATCTGCTCTCAACCTCTCCACAAAATCATCTAAAGTAACATTATCATCTGAATATGTTTTTAAGCCTTTAAGGGTTCCTTTTTGCACTAGTTACGAACACATTCCAAGTAGTATCGTTTCTTTTTTTTAATATCGCTAACTTCATTTTTGTTCATATCTAACTGACATTCTAAATAAGTCTTTATGTTAAGTTTAACATAAAGACTGGATAAATATTTTACACTTAACAAAAAAAGCAAAAAACGACTAATTAGAGTAATTTTTCACTTTGATTGTGACTTAATATCTAACTTTTTCTTTTTGTCTTAATTCTGTAATTTGTTGCTCCATTTTCGTCAAGGTTTGCGTAAAGTCATTATGAAAAATAGAGAAGATTTGTGAACAAGCGTAATAGTTACTTGCGATTTTTTTCTTGTTTACTGGTCGTTGCTTGTCACTAAAAAAATCATTTAGTAAATTCAGGGCATTTTGCCAGGAATTGAGTTGTTCTAAAAGGTCATGTAATGAGTAGATATCTTGATGGCTGATACTTTTAATTGGTTGATTTCTGTCGTTTTTAATAGTTAACTGTTTAATTGTATTCATTATGATTCTCCTTCAAGTTTTTTTGGAGAATTTCTTAAATGTATGATATACTCAACTTGTCTAGGGGAGAGTTTTAGTTTAAGAAATTCATTTCTTAATCGTTAAAGCTCTGCTTCTTTTTATCTATAGTCAATCCTCCTTTTTTATTCGATAAAAAGAATTTAATGTTCGCCTTAATGAATATATAATACCGTAAATAGAATATTTCGTCAATGGTTTTATTTCGTTTTCAGAATTATTTATTCGTTTAGACGAATTTATTGTGTTGACTGTGGAATATCTACATTTTATACTGAAGATATAGTTAGTAGAAAACGGGAGGATAAGGTAAATGCCGATAATTTATAATCGTTTATGGAAGTTATTGATAGATAAAGAAATGACAAAAACGCAACTACGTAAAGAAATAGGGATAGGAACGGCTACATTAGCGAAGCTTTCTGCAAATGAAAAAGTGTCGATGGATGTTATTGAGAGGATATGTGCGGCTCTTGATTGTCAGCCAGGGGATATTATGGAGTACGTTTCTGAAAAAAATAGAAACCATTAATTACCTCTTTACCAGAGCATAATTACGGTTTCTAAGTATGAATTAGTGGTTTTATCAGTTTGATATCAAAAAATGCTAATTATTTTTTTCAATATCTTTGTACTCTTTTGATTTTTTACCATACCAGTCTCTAACAGATAAGTTACTCTCTATTCTGAACTTTTCTTGGTCCGTGAGAATTGTTTTGAAAAGAAGTATTCGTTCTAATTGGTATTCAGTATAAAAAACTAATGCAGCAACTATGAATAGTGGTGATAAAATTGCTATGAGTGAGAAGTTTCCATTATTTGGAAAAATAAAATCCGACACCCATCTAATTATGACTATTAGAAAAAATATAATCGCCCCAAATTTTTCTGTAATTCCCATCAAATTTGTCGCTTGTTCTTGTCGAGAAGATTTTTTCTTAATATCAAAAGTAACTTTTAAAACCCCCAATAGGTAGGGGAAAATTAACAAAAATTTAGAGAAATAGTCATTAATAAATATGACTATACCAAAGTACATACCTGATAATAAAACCAAAAGTAATATCCATTGTGTAAAATCAAAAAGTATTAAGGAAAATATTTTCTTCTTTTCTTTTAAATTGTAAGAGATAAAAATTAAAAGAAAGAAGACTATTTCTATGCCAATCAAAATGTACTGCAAAACCTGTACCCACATAAGGGATTGCAAATGTGGGTAAGTATCTTTCATTGCTGATATAAAAATAAGAGGAATTCCTATACAGAGAAAAGATAGGCTTAAAAATGTTGTCAGGAAGTACTTAGTATTTTGAGAATTATAAGTTTCGATATAGCCATCTATCTTCTTTTTTTCCATTGTAATATTACCCCATATTCATTATTCAATTTGTTATATGTATTCTTTTTACAGAATACATGAAATGAATGTATAATTTTTTTTAAAGAAATAGGAATAGCGCAAATTTCAATCTAACCAAACCAACTTGTGCTAACTTGAGGAGAATTGTTTCTTGGTATATTGACCCAATTTTTGACTCCCTTCCAAACGCCTTTGATACCATTCCCTACAGTAGCTAAAGTATCATCTACCGCTTTCCCAACTACACGTGCTTTATCTTTAGTCCATTGTTTAACAGCTTTGTGTTGCTTAGGGAAAAAGAATTTAGTAATCTGATTTATTCCACCAACTGCCCCAGCTCCTATGGCTACAGCTAAGTTACCCGTTGTGGCTCCTAAAATAAAGCCATCGATAGGTCCAACATTAAATATGGCATCTACACCGGCATCTGTAATAGATTGTCCGATCTTTCCTTTCGTTTCACTTTTGTCACTAAAGAAGTTTCGTGCTCCTTTTAGCCCTACTTCTATTCCCAACATACCCCATGGACCAGGTAAAACTTTACCCAGTTTGCTTAAAGGTTCCTTTAATTTAGAAGCATAACTTAATAAATCTCTTTTTAATGCTGGGGATATCCAACCGTCCACTTTTTTAAGAAAGCCACCTGCCTTTGTAAAAACTTCTACAGCTGTTTTACTAGCAGGATTAGCTTCTATAAACATCGCGGCACTTGCTAAGAAACCAGCAAAAGCGTTTCTAAATTTGGGGCTTTTTTCTAGCAGTTTTAGAAAATCTGGTGAATTAGCTAGGCTTTCCATTGCTTTTTTGGGATTCAATTTTAAAATAGCCATTAATCGACTATATTCATTTGAATCTAATACCCCTTTTGCCATTTCTGAAATAGAATCATAAAATTTATCAAATTGTATTGCTGAATACTTATTTGTAATAGTTTGATTTAAACTATTCAATCGGTTAGTAACTTCTGCGCTATTCGTCCCATTAGCTATCGCATTAAACTGTGAAGCAAACTCTTTGTCATTATTTTCAATCGCATACAACGGGTTCTGACCATTAAAACTAGACATATTATTTAAGTTTTTCATATGTGTTTCTGTTAGCTTGGTATAAAGTTTTTTAGCAGAAGTATATGCACTACAACCTTCTAAGAAACTTTGATCTTGACCATCTAATTCACTAATATTATCAGATATTTTTTGAAAAAAGTTAGATTGAACACTTTCCGTAACTTCTGTAACACTATCTTTTAGACTCTTTGATTTGCTATAATACTCACTCATTGGAATGGTATAACTTCCTGCACCCATATTAATAATACCCCCTCTTAATAGATTTTTCCACCTTTACCTTGACTATAAGGTTCTTGACCTTGCATTACTCTCTTAGCATTTCTATCACTTTCGACAAAGGCTTTTCCTACTTGTCCAGCATTGTCAATTACAATAGACCAATCCTCTTTTTCTTTTGTTAATTGACTGATTTTTTGTTCTAAAGCGGATTGCAAAGCTGTCGAAGCTTCCCCTTTAAAATCGGAACTCACAACACTTTTAACATTTTTATATGCTGCTGTTAACTCATCAAAGTTTGTTTGTATCTCAATCATTATATTTTTTAATTCAGCATGTTTGGTTGGATCATACTGTATTTTATCTGCCATTTATCTTCACCTTTCTTTAACTAGGAAACGAAACAGATGATTCAGAATCTGTCATAGTGTTATTGTAATAATGTATTTTTTCAGATAGAATTTCACATTCGACAACTAATTTTTTTTGCGCATCAATTTTTTTCGATACTTGTGTTAACAATTCATCGTATCCGCTTCCTAACAAAACCTCACCCATTTCAGTAAAGGACAACTCCGCACGAATTACTTTTTCTTTATATTCTGTAGATTTTTTGTGAGCTTTTTCAGCTGCGACTTTCAAACTATCTTGTTGTATCTTTATTACAGTCAATTTTTATTCCTCCTCATCTAAATTTCTATAGAAAATTTTGTCTGATCTTAGCCTTTACACTGTCATCAATAGATAATATATTTAATTGCTGCCTTTTCTTTTGCTTATCTTTTATTGGGTCGGATTCATGTTTCATTTTGAAGTACCAGCTGTTTAAGTTATATTCTTCGTTAAATTTAGCTTGAATAAAGCTGATTCTTTCGTCAATTTTACTGGTGAAGGAATCACGCTTTCCTGTAATTTTTGCAGTGTCAGCTTTAACTTTATTTACATAGCCATCGTAGCCATTTTTAGCAGTTTCCCCCCCAACCCAGCCAGAAATTTCTGTAGTAAATGAAGCTGCTGAATCCTCAATTGCTCCACCAGAAATACTTGCTTTAAAAGATTCTAGAGCAGAAATACGTTCTTTATAATTCATTACTGTTCACCTTTCTTTTTTAGCTAATCAATTTTTTTCTTAGGAATAGTTATGTCACTTTCCCATTCTTCATAGACTTTTACAAATCGCTGTTCTTCTTCATCGGAGAAGCCTTCATGAACAACTTGATCAATATTTTCTTCATTGAAAAATATTGTTTGGTTTGGGTCAATTCCTGCAGGATACGAACAGCCCATGTAATCTACAAAGACCTCTGATTCTGTTTCTTCATCTTGGTAAACCACACCACGACCTATGACCATAACTTTTTGAGTTCCTTCTTTTAAATAGACGATTGTTCCTAAAGGGTATAATTTTTTTTCCATGTGTTTTCTCTCCTCTAAAGTTAGAATTTTATGTATAAGAGTGAAAGGTTCTTCACTCTTATACTTGATATTATCTGCAACATTTCATTTTGTAGTAAACATTGTTGGTATAGAAATAAGCTTCATCTACTTCAAGCAAAGGTTCATTCGCTTGATATGGTTTTTCAAATATTGTTTGATCGGCTTTTCTTAATCCTAAAATTGCTTGTTTGGTATTTGTTTTGATATATTTTGGAATTGCTTCGTAACCACTTAAGAAATTCAAGTAAGAGTACATCACTAAGTGAATACCAACTTTTGGTGCACGTTCGTAAATAGCAATAAATTCATCGTCCTTAATCCCTGCCTCTTTCACGAAATTCGCCATATTATCAATTAAAACGACCCATGCATCCGTATTGCCATTTTCTTGTCTACGCTCGATTTCAGCAAGTAACATTTCTGAGAATTGTCCAACTTGTTCACCAGAAACATATGTTGAAATGCGTTCTTGATATTGATTTAATGCACCTTCTGTATCAATGGCTAATAATTTTACATTATCCATTTGACTAACAGTAGAGATCATTTGTTTTTGCAATAATGTTAGAACTTCTTCACGATCACTGAAAGCTACAAGGTGTTTCATTTTAGCTAGGTCAATTGGGACAGCTTCAACTTCTTCGTAATCAACGCCTAGAGGGATTAGTTGATTATTCATAGCATATTGAACTGATTTTTTCCGCTTAAAGCTTTCAAAATCAAGTATATCAGGCACCATCGGGATTGGTTCAGGTCTAGTTCCAGTCCAATGTTGATCCATCTGCGCCACTTCTTCTTGAATCGCTTCAATAATCTGTAACGTATCTTCACCATCGGCTGGTAATGCTGCTTGGAATAACTCAGGTTCTTCTAACTTAATCAAGCCACGACCTGGTAAGTCATCAATCGTCAATGTTGTACGTCCAACGATGGCTCTAGGTTCACTATCATCAATCATTTTCAAAACAATTTGTGTTTTGATATTACTTGAAAGTGTTGCTCTGATAGAGTTTTGTCTACCAGCAGATAGAAGTAGATGAAGGCCAACACCAGCACCTTCACGCGCCACTTGTGTAATGACTTTTTCAAGGATATCGTTGAATTTTGTATCCTTCATTCCTTCAAAACCATCTAACAAGATAAGGATAATCGGTTCTTCTTTCCCACTAGCACGTTCATACATATCCAAACTAGCCACAGAATACTCACTAAGAAGCTTCTTACGACGTTTCAATTCATCATTAATTCTACGTGCAAATTTCTCAATCTTCTCTTCTTCATCAATACTCATCGTATCTGCTACATGAGGCAGTTTTTTCAACGGTAGAAGTCCATTTGTTCCAAAGTCCAATAGATACACATTTAGCCTTTCAGGACTATGCACTCGCGCCAAATCCATCACAACCGTCTGCATA
>NZ_CP013655.1:1157709-1215345 GCF_001465345.1 Enterococcus rotai
ATTTCCGATTTACCAGAACCTGTTGTCCCAGCGACTAACCCATGAGGTCCGTGAGCTTTTTCATGTAAGTTCAAGTAGACAATATCATCTTTTCCACGTAAACCAAGCGGTATAGCTAATGTTTTATTAGCTGTATTCTGTGTAATACTAACAAAATAGGGAATAATATTAGGTGGGTAAAAGAAAAAAGTAAAAAACTACTAAAAATAGTAATTTTTTACTTTAAGGATGACTCAATATTTAACTTTTTCTTTTTGTCTCAACTCTGTAATTTGTTTCTCCATTTCCTGCAATGCTTGTGAAAAGTCTTTATGAAATGTACAGAAAATTTGAGAGCATGCATAGTAATTACTTGCAATTTTCTTCTTGTTTACTGGTCTTTGTTTATCACTAAAAAAATTATTTAGTAGGTTCAGTGCATTTTGCCAAGAATTGAGTTGTTCTAAAAGGTCATGTAATGAGTAGATATCTTGGTGGCTAATACTTTTAATTGGTTGATTTCTGTCGTTTTTAATATTTAATGGTTGTATTTTATTCATGGTGATTCTCCTTCAAATTTTTTGGAGAATTTCTTAAATGTATGATATACTCAACTTGTCTAGGGTGGAGTTTTAATTTAAGAAATTCGTTTCTTATTTTTAGAGCTCTGCTTTTTGTTTTAATAATTCATGAATTCAAAATAAATAAACTTGTTTACTTAGGTTCATGTTAGATCACCTCCTTTAAATAGAGCCTTCTGTATTTTTAGACGTCTAGGATATAAGATAATAATTATTCCTATACAAAAGAATGTTTCTATTAACTTTACACTCTCATTATACATATTTCTGTTTACTTTATCAAGCGTTAAAGTAAACATTTAAATACTTTTTTGAAAAATATTGTAAAACCTAGTATAGTAATATATGAAAGAAGGTGCTATTTTGGAGCAATTAGGAATCAATATTAGGAAATTACGTAAAGTCAGAGGTATGACACAGGAAGAACTGGCAGAAAATGCTAAAACAACGAAGCAAAGTATTTTAAAGATCGAAAAAGGAGAAACAATTCCTCTGAGTACGACTCTTTACGCGATTGCATCTTCATTAGGCACAACTGTTGAGACTCTTTTTAGTGAGAATATTGAGCTTAGTCAGACTTCTGAAAATATAGTTTTAGATGTTTTGAGGAAACAAGCCTCATTTAATGAACTACATAGAAATATTTTGGAAGACAGTAAAGACGATGAATTTGATAAAGTAAATTTAGAGAAGGAGAGGAAACTACTTCTTTCAGAATTAGATATAGACAATCTAAGTAACAAAAAATTGTATGAACTTATTTTATTGAAACAGATGTCTGATTTAGAAAGTGCACGGGAGGAATATTTAAACACTAATAGTAACTACTTGCAGTGACTTTTTTGTAGTTTTTATTCATCAAAAATAGGCTCTATACTTTCTGATGTTGGTGAGAAATCACTGGCATCTTTTTTAATGCAAAATAATAGAAAAGACACCCTGATATCCTTTAGAATTAAGTCGACGAAAACCAATCAAAAGGGGAAATCAAGATGTCCTATACAAATCTTATCAAAAATACCTTAGATATTCTAGACTTAAACATTACTTTTAATGAAAATTCTTTAAAAAAGGAACGCATCAAAGGACGGATCTGCCAAGTATTCTCGGGTACATTGGATTATTTAGCTCACTCCTGTCCTCATTGTGGTGCCAAAGAAGACGGATCGATTATTCGTGGGAGCTTTACAACCTGTCTGATTTTACTAAATGATGTTTCTGAATACCAAACTTATTTACGCTTAAAGAAACGCCGTTTCTTCTGTCATTCTTGTGATAGAACTTTTATCGCTGAAACAAGTCTTATCGAAAAGTGTTGTTCAATCTCGAAGAAAGTGAAGCTTTCGATTGCCGATCGTTTAAGAAAAACCATGTCTATGAGCGAAATTGCCCGTCAAAAGAAGGTCTCTGTTTCCTCTGTTTATCGCGTATTGAAACAATTTTACGAACCAAAAAAAATCAATCGGCTCACCTTGCCAGAAGTCCTTTGTTTTGATGAATTCAAATCAGTGAAACAAGTTGCTGCTTCTATGAGCTTTATCATGATGGACGGGCAAACAAAACAGTTAATGGATGTCGTTGAAAATCGGCAACTTCCTTTTTTAGAACGCTATTTCTCACGATTTCCTTTGGCAGTTCGTGAAGGTGTAAAATACATTGTTTGCGACATGTATGCGCCTTATTTTTCTTTAATTAAGAAACTATTTCCCAAGGCTCAGGTTGTTCTTGACCGCTTTCATATTGTGCAACACATTGGGCGAACGTTCTTAAAACACCGCATTCAACGAATGAATACCTTTCTTCATAAGGGAAATGGAGAGGCAAAAAAATATCGTCATCTAAAGAAATACTGGAAAGTTCTTCAAAAGAATCAATCAAAGCTCAATTTTGAAAAACGCCATTGGCGTCCTTCTTTCCGTGCCTATTTAACAGAAACTGAACTCGTAGATCGGTTACTTGCTTATGATGAAGAATTGAAAGCTGGCTATATCTGTTATCAGGATTTTCTCTACGCCATACAAACAAGAGATTACGCACGGTTTCATGCGTTATTAGAACAAGATTATTCTAGGCTTCCAGATTATTATCAAACGACCATTACTACCTTTAAAAAAGTTCAAACGGGCATTAAAAATGCGTTGGATTTGCCTTATTCCAACGGACCATTAGAATGCTTGAATAACCATATAAAAGTACTAAAGAGAAACGCCTATGGCTTCCGTAACTTCTATAATTTTAAATTGAGAATTACTTTATGCTTTGGCACTGTTCTTTTTCAACCAAATAGAAAAACCTAGAGGAATTTCTCTCTAGGCTTCATCATTGATTTAATTCTTTAGATTTTCTTCACCAACATTAGTTGACAAAGAGCCCAAAAATAGTAAAAGCTTTAAGTAGTCTTTCTAGCTTAAAGCTTTTACTATTTTTTAGTTTATATTTTATTTACACTTAATCTTCCTATTGCTTCTTCTTTTTTTCTTCGTATTCTATTCGGATAACTTTTAGATAAGAATAATGACGAAATAATAAAATGACACCACATAGGATAAGTATTAATTCTAATCTTCCCCAAGTAAAGGAACTATAACTAGAAAAAATATTAGTAAAGCCTGAAGCTAAACAGCAAATAAATATCCACCACGCAGTTGAGTTTTTTGGAAATTTTTTTTCTTTATTTACTAACCAAAACATTATGATAGTCTGAATAACCGCACGAATAATCATTCCACTTAGGAGTAGCCCATATAAATAGTATTGACTCCCAGCCCAAAATCCAAAAATAACATTAAATATTGTCATTATTACTTGGACAAAAAGAAGAATATTAGCTATTTGGTCTAGTTTGTCTCCCGCATATTTACTTTGCACTATCTTGTAGCTCCTTTTCGGATAATTCATCTGTATCATAGCTTATTTCATTGCAATAGTTAATGATCAATTGGTAGTTATCGTTTGATAGTTTTTGATTATCATATCGATCGTTTCCAAAGTCAATTAAATCTAAGCGCACATCATTTGGAAGAAGCTCTTCATAACAATTTTTATTGGTTCTTAAAGCACCTGTGAAGTATTCTTTTCCAAATAATGATAATGTAACTCCAAATTCGATTTCTTTGACTGGTTTCTTAGTTTGATTAAGTAGAGCATACTCTAATACCATGGTTTCATTTTTTATGGTCATATTTCCAGTGATGAGTACTAATTCATTTAGTGGAAAGTTTTCTTTGTTATTTTCAAAATAATTATTCCAAGCATCAATATATTCTTTATTAGTAATTATCGGTTCATACTCGGGAGTTTCTTTTAAATACTTTGCCCAATTAATTCTCATTTGTATTGTTCACCTTCTCTCCATTTAGTTCCAAATCTTTGATTTCGAAGGTAATGTCGGAGCCAGTATTCTCTTTTAGTCTGTCAAGATACTCTATAGGAGCATTTGCAGAAATAGTTCTAGGAGAAACACCATTTACAGGAAGGTTAGGAAAATCATCTCCTTCAAAATTAACTTCTATAAATTCACCTTCGGAAATATTTTTAAAATTGGGTTTAAGGAGCATTTTTATACTATTAATATTATTTTTTGATGAATTAATAAAAAATACGCCTAGTGTATAGCGTTCTTCTTCTGGAGAATAATGCATAGAGTAAGTTAATATATTGAGTTTCTTAGTAGGATCAATTCTAGATTCTACGTTTAAGAATGCTTTTTCAAAGAAATCATTTTCTATAAAGGTAGCTATATCTTGTTCAGATTTTTTATTATTTTCAGATAAAAGTACGGTATATTTTCCTATTCTATGACCATTATCCACGGTTTTTTTTTGGTTATCTGTTAGGCTATTTGCAGTAGTTTGAGAACTAGATTCAACACTATTATTCAAAGTATTTTTCTGACAGGCAGTTAGTAAAATTAAAATTAAAAATGTTAATGTAAATTTGACGCGTCTATTATTAGTCATATTTTTCCCCTTCGGTTATAAACCAGTATCAATGTCTATGAGCTCTTTTTTACTACCAGAAATCCCGATTCCGACTAAGCCAGGTTTACTTACATCAAAACCATCAGTTCCTAATTTTGCTTTTATTTCTCCAGATAGCAAAGATAGATCGATTTTACCACTGACTTTGTGTAAATCATCTTCCCAGAAAGTAACTTCATAACTACCTTTCGCGGCGCTACCTCCTAAAGCGATATTTGCTCCTTTTTGGTTAACTGTACCTTTTAATGAAGCATTACCTACAGACCATGAAGTATCCCCTAAGTCGACTGAGGCAAGACTTCCTGAGGCAGAACCACTCATTCCCATACCCGATTTTAAAGAAGGGTTCCCAGAACCATTTATATCAACATTAGATGACATTGATGGCTTAAGAAGATCAGCACTTGCAGAACCATTCACATCTAAGAAAGTTACTTTTGACATATTAGGATATAAAATTTTATATTTGCCATCCTCATATATTAATTTTGCATCTTTTCCTAGTATATCTAATGGTTGAGTCGGTAAAGGCCAAGATTTCATATTTTTGAATGTATAATATTCGCGTAAAACCTTAATTTGGTCATCTGATAAATTACGATACAGTTCTCTGATTTTTTCTTCAATTTGCTCTGGTGATAGTAATTTATTCATTCTGACCTCACTTTCTAGGCGCTTGTTACGGCCATCAACAACGCCAGGAATCTTATCAATATTTCCAGCACTACCTACAGCTTTTAGTCCTGAATTTAGTCCTGGTGCAGTAAGGGAGGAAGCACTTTGGATTTTGCTTTTGTACTGACTTATTATAGTCTTCAATTGTTTTACTTCATCAGAACGAGCTGTAATTTTTTCTTTTATTTCACGATCATCTGTTTGAGCTTTTTCCTCTGCATCAGTTAATGCTGTTTTGATACCCGTAACGTATCCATCCAATTTTGTAGTTAATGTAGATGAGGATGAGGCGCCAGAAAATTCATCCGATAAAGTACCTTCAATTGATAGTTCACATTCTTCAATTAGACTGTCAATTTTTGATGCTAGTTTTTCTGCTGAGCTATAGTATGTGTCTATATCTGTAGCAACACTTGCTATATCTGTATTATACTTTTCTATTGCTTCACTTGAAAGCTTTCTTTTTCCCATTTGTTACCTCCAACTAGATATATTTGCTCCAGAGCTTATTACTTTATTAATATAGCTATCTAACTCTTCGAAAAGAGTGGCATCGCTTATAATTTTTTTAGATAAAGATTCAAAAAAACCTGTCACTTCCATCATATAGGTAAGAAAATTTTCAACATACTCTTTGTAACTTTCATCGGAATCTGAGTCCCAATCTTCTTTAGTTAATGCACTTTTTTTAGATTCTATTAGTTTCACACCTTCTTGCAATTGAGCTAAACCTAACATAATATTAGTGCAAATCTCTGTTTCAATTTTTCCCTTATCAATCAGTACTCCAGCACCCATCGCATAGGAAGCTTTTGTTTCTGCTGCTTTTGGCTTATATCCCCCTGCATATGATGGGGTAGGTTGAGTACTAGAATATGATGGTGTATAAATTTTATTAATGACGTCTCCTGTAGTCGGCATATTGCTCATTTTAAAACCTCCTTTTATAATGATTCGAAACGTTCATAAGCTGCATTCAAATCACTAAGAACTAAGTCGTTATATTTATCAGTTGGAGCAATTACATCAGATTTAATAATGTTCATTAATTCTTCTATACTCTTTCCAGCTTCGCCTTTGTAACCTTTACTTTCGATACCTTCAAGGGCTTTTTCTATATTAACTAACCCATTATGGATATTTAGAAAGCCTGTTTTTAATGCATCTTTTTGTTCAGCTAATTTATCTGTTTCCACTTTTAATTTATATCCCATAATTATGCTCCCTCATTATACAATTGAATTTAATGCTTGTTTGAATAAAAATTGTGTATTTGTTAAATCTGTTATTGTTGAACTTAAATCTGAGCGTAGTGTTTCAATTTTTTTATCTAATTTTGTCTGTGCTTTTATTCCTTTATCCCATGCGCGTTTTACAGCTTCTTTTGCAGTTGTTCCATCGCCAATGAGTGCTGAAGCCTGTGCATTGACCCCATTCATATAATTTCCTTTTAAATCTTCAGTATCAACTTCATCAAATTTATTTTTTGAAGTGTCTATTAAATCGCGCAATTCTCCATGATTAGTATCTAGGGATGTAATATTACTATCTAAAAAAATTTTTTTCATTGTTAGAAATTCAATTTTAGTCGTCAAAGAAGTGATTTTGGACTCCATTGCTCTGATCTCAGGTTGGTAAACATTTTTTATATTTTGACGTTCTACATTTTTTTCAGCTTCTGTTTTTTTTGCCATAGAATTCTCCTTTAAAATATTGTCGGTAATTTAAGAATAGTCGCATAATCGTCTTCTACAAAGTAAGCTTCTTGATTCGTTAGAGCAGGTGATTTGTAGTTCAAGTTAGCAGCTGTTAATAGACTTTGGTCTGAATATTTCATAAATAGTAAACCATGTTTATTTTGTTTTAATAACTTAGAAAAATCGTCATAGTTCGCACCATAATCATTTGCAGAGCCAAAAGTAATGAACTTAATTGAATTGTATTCTTCATAAAGTTCAATATTTATCTTGGCTAAGGTATCTCTTGTTTTAGCGCTAAAATCATTAATGTTTGCAATTAGAATATAGTGATTCATTTCAACATCGGTTCTATTTTGTTCTTTTAGAGCGACTTGTTCATTTCTAATACCAGTTAATAGCTGTTCCATGCCTTCTAGCTCTGAAACGTAACTTACTACAGAACCACTTAAATGTTGATATGTTTGTCTACTAGTATCAACTACATGTAAATAATTAATTGGATTAACTTGATTCATACGGTTAATTTGTGTAATAAAGAGTTTCATTAATCCTTCGGTATCTTGTTGACTAGCCCCTACAACTGTTAAATGTTCTTCTTTAGTTGTTAACCAAGGGACTACTTCAACCGTGTCTAAATCTAATCCTAAAGGTATATATTCGGTTGAAGCAGGATGTTTTCTGTCTAAGATACCTTCAAAATGCTCATAAGTTAAATCTTCTGGCACCATAGGAATAGGCTCAGGTCTTTCACCAGTCCAATGTTGATCCATCTGGCTAACTTCTTCTTGAATCGCTTCAATAATTTGTAAGGTATCTTCACCATCAGCTGGAAGGGCAGTCTGGAATAATTCAGGCTCTTCCAACTTGATCAACCCACGACCAGGTAAGTCATCAATCGTTAATGTTGTCCGTCCAACAATCGCTCTTGGCTCTGAATCATCAATCATTTTCAGTACAATTTGCGTTTTGATATTACTTGAAAGAGTCGCTCTCATTGAATTTTGTCTACCCGCAGATAGAAGTAAATGAATCCCGATTCCGGCACCTTCACGAGCTACCTGAGTAATAACCTTCTCAAGAATTTCTTCAAACTTGGCACCTTTCATTCCCTCAAAACCATCTAGAAGAATAAAGATGATTGCTTCTTCCTTCCCACTAGCTCGCTCATACATATCTAAACTAGCCACTGAAAACTCACTCAACAGCTTCTTACGACGTTTCAACTCATCATTGATCCGTCTCGCAAACTTCTCAATTTTCTCTTCTTCATCAATACTCATCGTATCTGCTACATGAGGCAGTTTTTTCAACGGTAGAAGTCCATTTGTTCCAAAGTCCAATAGATACACATTTAGCCTTTCAGGACTATGCACTCGCGCCAAATCCATCACAACCGTCTGCATAAACGTACTTTTCCCATACCCAGGACTACTAAACACGGTCATATGACCTTCTTGGGTCATATTCAAACGCAAGGTATTCTGCGCCTGCATACTCGGCACATCCACCACACCCAAAACAGGTTCAAGCGGCTGTTTCGCTGTTAACCATTCTTCTCTAAAGTCCACAGGATGAAGGGTAGAAGAAGCAATCCGTTCTTCCAACGGCGGTAACCAAGGTCTCGGTAGTGGGGTGATATTTTCTCTTTCCGCCACTTCATGAATCCCATCAATAATGGCATCAAGTTCTGTCGGAATCTGCTTCACATCATCCGCATTTTCAAGCCCACTTAAATCTTCACTTAAAATCTCATACTGCCCTAAATCATTCACAAGATAAATCGTATGATCCTCAATCTGTTGGTCATCTTTTTCAGGCTGATAATCCGCTCCACTCCAAGCACTTTGGAACAATTCGTAAATCTCATTATTCCCAACTTGCAAGTAGGCACGCCCAGCTTGGGTTATTTCCGCCGCATCTGGCGTTTTCAACATTTCCATCGAATCGGCTTTATCCGCCACTTTCAACGCTAATTTAAATTTCGAGTTACTCCAGATTTGGTCATTGACCACACCACTTGGTTTTTGTGTCGCAAGAATCAAATGAATTCCTAATGAACGCCCAATCCGAGCCGTAGAAACCAGTTCTTTCATAAACTCAGGCTGTTCAGATTTCAATTCGGCGAACTCATCTGAAATTAAGAAGAGGTGAGGCATGGGTTCTTCAACATCGCCATTTTTATATAATTTCTGATACTGATTAATATGATTCACGTTATTCTCCGAGAAAAGACGCTGACGGCGTTTTAGCTCGGCATTGATAGAGATTAAGGCACGCATACTTTGAGCGCCATCTAAGTTGGTAATACTCCCTAATAAGTGGGGTAGGTTACGGAACAAGTTCGCCATACCTCCACCTTTGTAGTCAATCAGTAGGAAAGCTACGTCGTAAGGATGGAAATTCACGGCTAAACTCAAGATATAACTCTGTACGATTTCCGATTTACCAGAACCTGTTGTCCCAGCGACTAACCCATGAGGTCCGTGAGCTTTTTCATGTAAGTTCAAGTAGACAATATCATCTTTTCCACGTAAACCTAAAGGCACAGCTAAGGTTTTATGCGGGGAATGTTCCGCCCAACGTTGGGTCACATTAAATTCCTCGAATTTTTCGATGCCGTACATTTCTAGGAACGTCACGGCTTCTGGAATACTTGATTTCAAGTTTTGTAAGTGATTCAATGGCGCAAGCAGTCTTGGCAATTGTTCTTTGTTAAATTCAGCAGGGAAGTGATCCAATTGGAACGACTTGTTCATCAATTTGCCTTCTTCTAACAAAAGAACCCCAGTATTTCGGTCACGGATATCGATAACCGTTTTGATATTATCGGATAAACTACTCATAACATCTTCCACGAAAATCACGCTACAACCAAGCTCACTCGGATCTTCATTGAAGAATTCCATAATGACATGATCCAAAATCAACTTCTCATCAGTGATCATTACCACATAATGAGGGGAGAAGATCGTACTGTCACGGCTATTACGGTTTTCTTCCATGGAATTTTTACGGTTTTTCAAAATTTGATTCAAACTATTTAACACTTGATCTCGGCTCCGTTGGTTATAGACAAACCCACGCACGTTCACATCCTGCATTGTTGCATGAGGCAACCAACGCATCCATTCCCATAGGCCTTTTTCCGCTTCTGGGAAAATCGAGATAAACTGTAAATCATGGTAACTATGGAACACTGATAACTGATTAACCAGTAAATGAAGCTGTTCTAGCACTAAGTTTCTAGGACCAATATACCCAACAGGTCCATTGACTAAATTCGCCACGATCGGCATATCCTCAAGCTCTAAACTCTTCGTATAAAGCTCATAACCGCTTTTTTCTAAATCATCCGTTTCCTTGCCACGTTCTTTGTTAGAATAGGTAATTTCACTTGACGATTGCAGTGTTCCTAAACCTAAACGATAGAACAGAAAGTCAAAATGCAACGGCGTTTTTTCATAAATTCTTGGGCTATATGTTTTTGTCATGTCCAATAATTCTGAAACGTTTGGATAGTGGTAGAGCTGTCCTTGTTTTTGTTCTTGATTCAGTTGATGTAACTCTACCGATTTATCGACTAAATATTTTTTATAGCTAACAGTGCGATCGATTAGGCTTTGTTTGTGTTCTTTTTTTGTTTTAAAGTAATTGGTGATCGAGAAAATAATCGTGATCAACGTCGTTGCAGCACTGGCTAAAACGAATAAGCCATTCGGTCTGAAAAAGGCCATCGCAACCGTCACCATCAACATCACGATCGGTGGTAAAATCGTTTTGATCAGTTGGTCTTGTTGTTTATTGTTTGGCTCACTTGGGGCATTGATCGTGATTTTTTCTTCTGGTTCACGGTAAATGATCCGTGGTGAACGGTGGAAATCTGGATAATCTTCATAGACATCGTAACGAGACGTATAGATTTCGCATAAATCTGATTTAATGATCGTTCCTTCTGTCGCATGGATTTCATGGGTAAAGACTTTCAATGTATGGTGTAGGAAAGACAGTTCGTCTCCTTTACCAAGTAAATAGTCTGTGCCGGTAAATAATTGATTATTGATCATCAACGCACCCGAAAGCACCGTTAACAACCATTGATCGTCTTGTTTTTTCAAAATAGCGGCAAGGGGCTGTGCTAAATCATCATTTGGTAATTCTAATGTTGCCCCTTTGTCTGTACTTAAAATAAGTTCTTTTTTATCTAATAGGTCAAATACATGTAGTTTCGTTACAGGCGCTAAAATGATCGTTGCTTGTTGATCATCCGCTAATGAAAAGGTGAGGGGAGAGCCAAGAGATAAGGTATATTCTTGGCCTTGGTGTGTTAGTGTCCACTCATTTTTCATTTCGATTATCAATTCGTCTGCTTCAGTTAGTAACGGTAAGTGCAGAGATGCTTGATTATCTGAACCGATTTGTTGTATTTTTTCTTCATCAAGGGTCAATTGATAGCGATAGCCCTGAAGGTAGATGATGGCTTGTGTCTTGGTCATCTAATTTCCCTCCTGAACAGTCGATCCTTGTGTTTGTTCAGCTTCTTCAGCAGCTTTCACACCTTCGTCACGTTTTTCTTTGTATTTTTTATAGTCGGCTTCTAATTTACCAATGGTTTCTTCTTTTTCGGTACCAGTCATTTTCGTGTCTTTTCTGACTTGTTCGATTTTTTGTGTGATCCCATATAAAATCAAATCGGAATCTTCTAAGTTTTTCGCTACATCTAGGGCTTCATCCAGATTTCCTCGTCCGTTTTCGATCCAGTAATCTAGGTAATTTTCATCAGAACGTAGGGTTACGTTGTTTAAGATGACTTTTTTCTGTTGCTCTTGTAAGGCTTCCCCTTGAATAAAGCTAAAGGCTAGTTCATATTTTTGAGTGAAAGGAATACTTGCTGTTTTTACTGGATCTAAGGTTGTGATCACGGCCTCATAGTCATTTTTCAAGAAGGCTGTGTCCGTATTTTGCATCCGATCTAAGAATGGTAAACGGAAAAATAGTAAATAAACCAATGGAATCACTAAAATAGCAGATAACACCGTCATCCAGATCGATAATTGTTTCATCACTTGGAATTTGGTTTTGCTGACTTTTTTGATTGTTTTGGCCGCATGCTCTACGGTTTGGTCGTACATTTGTACCAAATATTGTCTGATTTCTTCAAAGCTTTCTTTTTTCAAAATAGTTTGAACGAATTCGGAGCCTTTTTTGATTTCTAATTGTCCTTCATAGAGTTTGGTAAAATCATCTTTTTTCTCGAATAAGGCAATGATCAAGCTTTTATATTGTCTTAATAGTAAGTCGTTATTGGTGACTTTCGGCGGCATTTTTCCGTCTAGTCCACGGTAAGCAATTTTAGGCTGTAGATTATAATCAAACAGCAGGTTTTCTGGGTGGATAAAGAAGGTAAGTGGTAAATCTAACAGTTGTTCAACGGCTGCCATGTTTGTCATGGCACGAAGTTTATCTTCTTTTGTTCCAGCTTTTAATTCGTTAAAGGTAATCCGTTCTTTCGGTAATGCGTAGGTGAATGTCACGGCGTCTTCTTCCCAGTGGATGCTTGTGTCCATCAAGAGTGGGTGAGCGACTTTAAGTAAGGCTAAATCTTTTTCTTCATTGACTTGAACTTCGGATTTTCTCAAAGCAAGTTGCCAATTTTCACTCGTTTTCTTAAATTCATACGTATGTTTTTCAATTATGATTGCTACAGTTGTTTCCTTCATATTTTCCATCATCTATTCTCCCAACACTTCGATTATATCTCCGTCTGTTATCGGAAAATCTTTTAGTTTTTGCTCTTCGTCTAAAAGAATTCCTTTGTTCAACACTTTGATTTGGTATTTTTTAACGTCTTTTTCTTTACCGAAAATTTGGTTCAATTCCCGAATAAAACGGTAAACAGTAATATTATTCGGAATACGTAGATCGACCATTTTTTCTTTATTTTTTTGATACATTAAGGTGATATTGATATGTTCTGTATTATCTGCCATGGTTTTGTCCTCTTTTTCTGTTGTGATACAAAAGTAAGGTGACAACGGTCACCAAGGCTAAGCCTAAAATCAAGGGGAATAACGCAGGAGGAGAAGAAACTGTAGGTTCAGTTTCTTCTCGTTTAACGGCTGCTTGATTCGTTCCATTGCCTACAAATAATTGAGTAGGATCTAATTCTTTTACTTTTGCTGCTTTGGTTAAAAATAGGTTAGACATGTCTTCTTGTTTTTGTTTTTCTTCCAACGCTTTGGCGTTAGCAGTTTTTTGAATCATTTCAGTTTCAAATAAACGGTCTTCGGCGACAAAGCTTTTGGTTTTACCGTCGTCGACTTGTTCTTTATTCAACCGATCTGTTTGTAATTCTAAGTTGTTATCAAGTAAGGTTTCTTCTGCGTGGGCTGTATCAGAAAAGGAAAAGCCAATGATTCCTACTAAGCATAAGAAAATCAGTTTTTTCATTTTGAGACCACTTCCTTCGCTTTCCGTCTTGGTTTCCAAATAAAGATGTTGAATACGATCAAGGCTGCGATCGCTAATAGATATAAAATGATCTGAACGATATTCAACGCATTATTTGCCAAAATATCGGCTAAGTTGTTTTCACCGATCGACAATGGATTGATGGAGCGAATAAGATCGACCATCGGATTATTGCCTTTCGTTTTCCCAATGGCGTTCGTCACAAAGACATAACTGATAAATAGGAAAAGACTTAAGGCAAAACCAGCGATATGGAATTGCTTCAATGCATAGTGATTTAATAATGAGAAGATCAGCATAAATAGTACGATCATCATGCCCCAAACGATTTGAGATTCTTTGACGATGCCTAGTTCACTGATACTCAACATACTTAAAATCAAGCCAATCCCAATTGCACTTAAGCTGATCAACAGAGTTTCTAACATGTTGTCTTTTAGCCATAGTTTTTCTTTTTTGAATTTATTTTTAACCTTTCTGGTAACAGGTTGTGTTGCGAATAGGTAAGCGATAAACAAACTCAAGGTATACATGATCAAGATCCAAGTGAACGGCTCATTGACTTCAGTCGTTTTGATCGTAGCTTCTGATTTTCCGTTAACTGGATTTGCGATAAATTGTAGTAAGGTATTATTTGGCACGCCGTCTTTATGCGCATTGTTCAATACTTTGATAAAGGCGGAGACGAAATCATTGTTGTTTGCGAGTTCTTTGTTCAGGTTATCCATGATGACATCAGCGTTAGCAGATAAATCTTCACCATTTTTTTGCGCATTTTGTACGTCTTTATCAAATGAGGTAAAGACAGATTTCACGCTTTCTGCTTCTTTGACGTTCATGTCAGAGGCTTCTTTAACCATTTCTGCTTGCTTTTTGATGGATTCAAGCATGGAATCGATCGAAGAGATTTCGGTATCTGTAGCTGTATTGTCAGAGGCAACTTTGGTTTCGGATGTGGTGATTTCCGACATGTTTTTTTGCCAATCTGCAATTTGTGCTAAGTGTCCTTTGACATTTTCGTTTAAGTTCATGGTGTTACCCTGGATGTCTTGTAATTTTTCTCCGATTCGTTCGGATTGACGATCGATGTCGTCTGCTTGTCGAATTAAGGTTTCTAATTTGTCATGTTGATCTTTGTAATGACCTGTTGCAAATGTTCCATTAAGTACTTGTTTGAACATTTCGGTCATGTTCATGTCCAGTAGGTTGTTGAAGACATCGAATGGGTATTTGTCGAAGTTTTTAAGTTCTTCAGCTACGCTATTGTATAATTCGGTCACTTTTCCAACTTCTTCAGAGTATTTTCTTTTTGCTAATTGATAATTTCTATCTAGAAAAGCTGTTGTATCAATCGTTTGGTTCCACTCAGCTACGTAGAGAGTAGCTGTGGTTGATTTTTGTTGACGGGGTGCTGGCTGCACTTGTTTGACTTCAGGTTGAGTTGTCTGATCAGTGGTCTCAGGTTCACTTTCAGCTGATTGTTCGTTACTTTCAGAAGTCGTTGTGCTTTCTGCTGTATTTTCTGTACTAGAGCTGCTTTCTTGCTCATTAGTAAGAGCTTTAAAAACAGGAGATGTAGTGACAGTAGTTGTTGGCACAGGAGTTTCGGCAGTTGGTTCCGTTTCTTTTTTTAATACGATGTTAAATGATGGCGCTT
This sequence comes from Enterococcus rotai, assembly GCF_001465345.1. Classification (NCBI taxonomy): domain Bacteria; kingdom Bacillati; phylum Bacillota; class Bacilli; order Lactobacillales; family Enterococcaceae; genus Enterococcus; species Enterococcus rotai. The sequence continues at coordinate 1,172,750 of NZ_CP013655.1, forward strand.
GTCTAGAATATTCATCATAGGTCGTAGCAAAGCTATAATAAACAGTGATTCTATCGTTTTTTCGTTCAATATCGTATTCATGATTTTCTGTTACTGGAATTGTTCCGTCTCGATCAAAGCTTACATCAATGATTCCTAGCTCATTAAGATCGCTTATGTTAGAGATACTGAATGTTCCTTCATTAAAGTTTTCAGTGTCTATTCTGAAACTTTTTCTATTCCCATATTTTGCGGGATCTAATACGTCTTTTTTAGCATCTTGTAATTTGGTATAGGTTTCCTTGAGATCTTGATAATAAGAACTTTCTTCTTTCACAAATTCTGGATCAGTATTCCAAACTAGAAGGTCGATCGTTTTGGCAGTATCATTATTTAGCTCATTATTTTCTATGATTTTTTCATTGGCAGCTTCAATTTTTTGGTTTATTCGTTCTACTTGTGATTGGATTCGTTCTGTTTTTCTACTAATCGTTTTCAGTGGCTCACCATCGTTGTATGGTACATCCATATACTGAAAAATTTCATTCATTTCATCTATATCTTCGGTATCGATTTTGTAAGGTAAAATGTCTAAACGTTTTTGTATACTCACAAGGTAATCATCATTAAATGTGCTTAGATTGTTTAGTGATGATGAGTAATTCATTTTTTTCAAAACAGTTCCAAATGTTACTTTAGATGCTTCATCTGTGTTGACTCTAAATTGTTTGAAAAATTGTTCGCTATAAGTTTCAAAATACGTATTTTCGATCGCTCTTAAGTCCTCAATTTGTTTTTCCACATCTGCTTTAGATGCTAATAACTGTTCATTTAAGGCATTCATTTGCTCGATATAACGCCCATTTCCGTCATCTGAGGCAATAAAGTCATCCTGTAATGACTGATTCAAACTTTCAAGTGTGCTGTACAATTTACTAGTCTCGGAACTTAGTACGCTATCATCCATCGAGGTTAAGATTTTGACAAATTCTTCATAGGATAGTTTGCCATCAGCACGTTGTTTTAATAATTGTTCTAGTAATGTTGAAAAATCTTGATGACTGCTAACTAACGATTCTGGATTTTTGATAAAATCGATCAAGGTAGTTGTCAGTAAATCATTGGCTTGTAAGGCACTTTGAGATTGTGAAGTGATGCCAGGTAGATATTCTTTAAAATTAATGGTTGGCTGGTACAAAATATCTTGGAATTTGCTAACCGAATCTGTCTGGTTGGTATAAACTTTTTCAATATTTTGCTGAGCGGTATATAGATTATCAACGATGCTGACCACATATAAATCAACAAGCTGCTGGTTTAAATCATTAACGATTTTACGACCAACACTTCTAGATTCATTTTCTAACGTAGCATTCCCATTGGCGTTGATTTTATAGTTGACTTGGACTTTTTCAGGTGCTTCACTATCTAGTTCTAAAAGTTTACTTGAAAAATTGCTTGGAATTGTCACGAGTAAGTTATAAGTGCCGGATTTTAAGCCATTTTCAGCAATTCCTCGGCTAACTGTAAACCAGTTGTACGTCGCATCTTTTTCAATTTTCTTGACATAATCCGCGCCTAAGTTATAGTCTATGTTATTTTTATTAACACCGTTATCTTCATTTACTAATGCAATGTTCAACCGCATATCTTGTTCTTCTTTTGCTTTATTTGCAGAGATATCGGTAAAATCTCGGTTCATAAATATCAGCATAATAAGTAAAATTACAACCATCCAAACAGACTTCAACATATAATATAGTTTTTTACTGTTCATTTATCATTCTCCTAAAAAAAGAGGAACAGCGAGGAGCAAGTGCCCTCCCTATTCCTCAGTTATGTGGTTCTTATAGACCTCTTCCGATTGCTGAAGAGATATTTTGATCTGTTTCTTCTACAATGTTGGCAACTTCGTTCAATTGTTTGTTGATTTGCTCTAATAATTCAGCAAACTCAGATACTTTTGGTTTTAAAGCAGTAAATTGATCGTTAAAGCTATCAAAACCGCTACCTTCCCAGTTACCTTGAATCGTATCTTGTTCAGATTGTAGTTTTTGTAAAATATCATTTACTTGGTTTGAACCATCCGTATATTTTGTTGCAGAAGTTCTTAGTTCTTGTGGGGATAATTTAATTCTATCGCCTGCCATTTTTCATTCCTCCAAATAGTTTTTTAGAAAGCAAAATAATGCTCACTAGTTACATAAACGTTACCATAAAAAAGGTCCGATAAATACTTAATGTAAAAAGTTGCGTGTTTTAGGTAAAAAATAACAAGAAAAATAGAATTATAACTTATCTTTAAGGTTATTTTTTATCTATATGTGGATTTTATAGTTACCTATAAGTCTGAAAAATAAAATAATCTATTAAAAATAACAGATTATTTACGAATAAATTATTTTTATATGTTTATTATTTAAACTAAATGTAATCTCTATAATATAGTGAAAAGCTAAGATTTCCGCGTCTTGAGAAAGTGTACATATTTGTCTTTTAGTTCCTCTTTAAACGTTCTGCTCATTGGTAAGGACAAGCTTTTTTCCTGCTGTATATCTTCTTCAAATTGCTTCACAAACACTTCATTTTTGGCGATTTCAATAATATAATTCAAGTTTACTAAATAACTTCCATGTATCCGTGCAAAGGTATCTTTATTTAGTTTGTCAATGATCTCGACCATCGTTAAATAGGTTTTGTAGACTTTTTCGGTTGTGTGGATGTAAGCAACTCGACCACTTTTTACAATATAAACGATTTCGCTCATTGATAAGACGACGAGTTTTCGATTAAATGAGAATTCAAAATAGGCATGAATCGCATTAAAATAATTGTTTGCTCGATCTATTGTTTCTAGCAAGGAATTCTGGTCGATCGGCTTTAGCAAATAATCAAAAGCTTGTACTTTAAATACTTCAGGCATTCTCTGAATGTCTTCTGCAACAAAAATAATAAGTGCTTCTAAATCAAAGGCGCGGATTTGTTTAGCCAGTGCCACGCCATCCATTTCAGTCAGTTCAATAGAAATGAAATAGATATTATAAGTAGCCTCTTTTTCTGCGAGTTGGCGAATTAACTTTTCCCCATTCGTAAAGAAATCAAATTCATATTGCTGGGAAGTGTGAAGCTGGATGGTACGTTCGATATTTCCCATATCTCTCTGGTTGTTATCACACAATGCAATCTTCAATAGCTCATCTCCCTTGAGTTTAAGATTAAAAATGTATGTTTATATAGAATAAATTAGTTTTTAAGCCATTTATTTTTATCATTTACAATCATAGCATATTTTTTTTACAGAAATTCTCAAAAATTGTACGAAAAGGAGTCATTTAAGAGAAAAAGTTATAATATTTATTAATAATAGGAAACTTTAAATAAAGTATGGGAAAACTTTCCATATCGTATTGCTTTCTTTTTTTGTTATACTAAATAAAACAATGGGGGAGAGTAGAAGAAAATGGAAAATCAGTACAATTCATATCATCAGCCGATTGGTTATGCAGTGAGGAAGTGGTCTAAAAGAGACTATCCAACAAAAGCGCTACTTGAAGGAATATATTGTCGACTTGAAAAAATAGATCCTGTCCGCCATCTTGAAGCCCTATACCAAGTTTACGGACCAGAAAGTTCTTCTAAAAATTGGACATACTTACCGTTGGAGCCTTTTGAAAATAAAACAGTGTTTGCTACTTATCTAGAAACAATCAGTCAATCACAAGATCCTTTTCATTATGCGATCATTGATAAATCTAGTGGAAAAGCATTAGGGACGTTGGCTCTAATGCGAACCAATCTAGATCAAGGGACGATCGAAGTTGGTTTTGTGATTTATTCTGATCAATTGAAGAAAACACGAATCGCCACAGAAGCCCAATATCTTTTAGCGTGTTATGCAATAGATGACTTGGGTTATCGACGGTATGAATGGAAATGTGATGCATTAAATGAACCTTCTAGAAAAGCAGCTTTACGTTTAGGATTTACTTTTGAAGGGATTTTTCGTAATGCATTGGTCTATAAGGAGCGTAACAGAGACACTGCTTGGTTTTCAATTATCGATAGTGAGTGGGCTGACAGGAAAGAGCGACTGGAATCCTGGTTGGACAGTAGCAATTTTACTGCCGAAGGAAAGCAAAAAAGGCGTCTAAATGAATGCTAATAACAAATAAGTTTAATTTGAAGGGAAACCAATACAATGAAAAAAGAAGTGCAACTAACAAAAGTTCCAAAGCCGATGATTTTTACCGATGTTGCTCCAACATATTTAACAGATGAAACGATGCTCGAAAGAAAACAGAAAGTCTTGGAAAACATGAAAGTAGAAGGTTTTGACAGCATCGTGATTTATGCGGACAAAGAGCATGGTGGTAATTTTGAGTACTTAACAGGCTTTATCCCTCGTTTTGAAGAAGGACTGCTCATCTTAGATGCAACAGGAGAGTGTACACTCGTCCTGGGAAATGAAAATTTGAAAATGGCAAAAGTTGCTCGAATTGAAAATCAATTGATTCATTTTCCGCTGTTTTCTTTGCCAAACCAACCAATGGATAACGAAGCAAGACTGGAAACTATATTTACAGCAATTGGTTTAGCGAAGAAGCACAAAATTGGCGTAGTAGGCTGGAAAATGTTTACTACTACTGAATCGGATAACGAAGCGTATTTTGATTTACCTTATTTTATTATCCAAGCACTTTTAACAAGTAAAAATGCGCAAGCAGTGCTCAAAAATGCAGCTCATCTGTTTATTCGAGGAGATCAAGGCGCTCGTACAACCAATAATGCGAATGAAGTGGCTCATTATGAATATGGTGCAAATCTATCATCCAGCTCTATTTTGAAGGCAATGGATGCGGTTGAAATAGGGGTGACAGAAGCTGTATTAGGGAATGAATTAACGGCAGAAGGACAAACGAATACAGTCGTGACGATTGCTGCAACTGGACAACGGTTTGAATATGCCAATGTTTATCCAACACACAAGCAAGTCAAACTAGGCGATCCATTGTCTTTAACCACTGCCTTTAAAGGTGGGTTATCTAGCCGAACTGGTTTCGTTATAGAAAACGCGACGCAACTTCCAGCAAATCAACAGGATTATCTAGAGAGAGTTGCCAAACCCTATTATCAAGCTGTGACGGCTTGGCTAGAAACGATCAAAATTGGCATGCAAGGCAACGAACTTTATCAAACCATTGAGTCGGTTTTTCCTAAAGCGGATTATCATTGGCATTTGAATCCAGGTCATTTAGTTTCAGATGAAGAATGGATGTCTTCGCCGATTTATGCCGGATCTGATGAAACATTGAAGAGTGGGATGATCTTACAAATCGATATTATTCCATCTGTGGCAGGCTATACAGGCGTAAGTGCTGAAGAGTGCGTAGCGTTGGCTGATGAAAAGTTGCAAAGACAAATTGAAGCTGATTACCCTGAATTATGGCAGCGAATCACTGCACGAAGAAGCTATCTTAAAGAAGTATTGAATATCGAACTAAGTGAAGATATCATCCCATTGTCCAACACTGTGGGGTATTTACGTCCGTTTTATTTAGCAAAAGAGCAAGCTTTTCGCTGTGTTAAACTATGATTGAAAATAAGGAGCTGACTATTCTTTTTAACGGTCAGCTCCTTATTTAATTTTTTATAGCCATTGTTACACGTGAAACATTTCTGATATTTCTCGAATAATAATGTTATTTTTCAATAGCGCAACATTTTCAATAGAGACATATCCTACTGCTTGCTCAAGGGCATTACTCATTCCACAGGCCATAGCATACCGTAGTGTTTCTTCTATAGAAAAGTCTTGATCTAAAGCAAATGCTACACCTCCTACGGTTGCATCCCCAGAACCAGTCGGGTTGATGACATCGATCATCGGTAGGGTAATATCAAAAATCTGCTCCTGATATTTCGCAATTGCACCATCACCGCCACAAGAAACTAGGATAAAGGGAATTCCTTGTAATATAGGGTGGCTCAGCTGTTTGACGATTTCATTTTTAGTCGTAATAGAAACGTTCAGTAATTCCGCAAATTCATGAATATTCGGTTTGATAAAATAAGGTTTTATCGGGCTTTTTAAGGCATTGTGTAGTTGTTTTCCAGAAATGTCTGTTAGGACTTTTATATTGGATCCAAGTTGCTCGTTTAACTGTTGTAAATAGTCGTGGTATAATCGTTCATTTTTTGTGTTGGCTGACCCACACAAAGCAATGATCGGTCTTTTTTTTTGTTCCAATGAAAAATCGATTACTTGATCTATAATCTTCTTTGCGGTTTCAGCAGTAATTTCTGGTCCAAGTTCTACGATTTCAGTTTGATTTTTTTTGCGATCCATCACAGTTACTGCATTTCTTGACTCTCCAGCAATGGGTAGAAATATAGTTTGAAAGGGTTCTTGTTCAAGCGCTGTACGAATAGATTCCCCATTGAGACCCGCCAAAACGCCCATTGCCGTCACGTTCCCGCCTAAAATGGCTGCAGTTCTTCCGGCGTTGATTCCTTTTCCACCGACTGCTTTGATCGGATTACTGCAGCGGTTCATCTCACCCAGAGTAAAGGTATCGGTAAAATAAATCGAGTCCATTGATGGATTTAGTGTCACTGTTACAATCATTGTTGTTTTCTCTCCTTCAGATACTAAGTAAGCTAAGCTGAGGTTCTGAAAGAGCCGAGAACCTTCAGTTAACTGGTTTATTTAACAATTTTCCATAAGATTGGTAGAAATTAAAGGTTGGTTCATCGATTTTGTTGTCAGTGATCACGTAGTCTAAATCAGATAATTTATAAAACGTATAGACATCACTAACATTAAACTTGGTACTATCTGCCACGACAATTTTTTGTTTTGCATTTTTAAAAGCTGCACGTTGTACGCCACCTTCTAAATAGTTAGAAGTCGTCACATTGTTGTTATAGATGCCATTTGTTGCTGCAAAGGCAATATCAATATTGATTGTTTCAAAAGTCTGCTCTGCATGTTCTCCGATAAATTCTTCTGTGATCGGTGTAAAATCCCCCCCAGTTAATAAGATGCGATAGTCTGTGTGCGCAATAATGTAATTAAAGGCTAACAAACTATTGGTAACAATCATCAAATTTTGTTTTTTAATAAAAGGTAATGCATATAAAATCGTGGTTCCAGCGCCAACAAAAACAACTTGGTGATCTTGGATCAAAGAGTTCATGATTTTACCGATATATTCTTTTTGTTCGATATGTAGATTGATTTTCTCGTAAGTAGCCAGCTCTTTGTCTTTACGATCGATTTTCTGTGCTCCTCCATATAAGCGAACTAGTTGATTGGTATCACTTAGTTCCGTGATATCTCTACGAATCGTCATTTCTGAAACTTGTAGTTCTGTGGCTATATCGGACACGGTCATAAAGGTGCTTTTTTCCAATAGATCTAAAATATGGGCATGTCGTTCTCTTTTTAACATAAAAAGGTCTCCTTTTTGTTCGAAAATGTTTATCTATTACATTTTAAACGTAAAACGAACAAAAAACAATCGAAAGAAAGCGTTGACAAACCATTACACAAGTTGTATTCTTTTTGTATAAACAAAGTTTAACATATATTTACAAAGTTGAACATAAAAAGTTTGAATATCTAAAGATTGGAGATAAAATTATGAGCACACAACAGATGTTTCAACCCGAGTTAATCGATTTAAATGTAGCTGTTCAAAACGAAGAAGAATTATTTGAACTTATTGCAGAAAGGCTACAACAAGCAGGTTATGTAAATAGTGGTTACTTAGAAGGAATCAAAAATAGAGAAAAAGGGTTTCCGACTGGCTTGATTACGGAGTATCTCAATATTGCGTTACCTCATTCAGATACAGAATATGTTGAAAGACCTTTCATATATGTTACTAGAACAACAAAACCAATCAGAGTCAAACAAATGGGGGACAATCAGGAAATGGAGGTGAGAGACTTATTTTTTCTAGGAATCAAAGATCCCTCAAAACAGGTTGGCTTATTGCAGGAGTTAATGGTCTTATTTCAAAATGAAGCATTCGTATCGGAGTTCGAAAAAACGACTGAAAATGAAGGCGTATTCAATTTATTTATAAACCAATGGGAGGAAGTAAAACATGGCTAGAAAATTAATTGTGGCGTGTGGTAGTGGTGTGGCAACGAGTACGACAGTAGCAGAAAAAATCAAAAGTAAGTTTGATGCACAGGGGATCGATTATCCAGTAGAAGCAGTGGATTACAAATCGATTTTACAAGAATTACCAAGTGCTAGTATTTACGTTTATATTGCAAAACCTGATGATGAAGTACTACAAGAAGCTGAAAAGCTAGGTGTTTCCGTCTATGCAGGTGTGCCGTTTTTAACGGGTATGGGCGTGGATGACATCTATGAGGGGATCGTTAACGATACGAAGAAATAAAAAAGGAGTTCAGATTGTGACGAATCTGAACTCTAATAGACAATGAGAAAATATATCTCACGATCTAAATTAAAACGATACAAACTAATCATACCAAAAAAATAAAAAGATAGGTAGGTAGAAGAGATGGAAATTTTTCAATCTGTGATTGATTATATATTGAACCTAGGATCTGCTATTTTTGTTCCGTTGATTATCCTGATTATCGGGTTGATCGCTCGAATGCCGCTGAAAAAAGCATTTATGTCAGCGATTACGCTTGGCGTTGCCTTTACTGGAATGAGCATGGTGATTGGGTTTATGTCAGATGCTGTTAGTCCAGCGTCAGAAGCGATGGCTAAAAATACAGGTATTAGTTTACCAGCCCTTGATTTAGGCTGGACGGGTGCGGCAAGTATTACATGGTCTTGGTCATATGCATTTGTGTTTTTCGCGGTTGTCTTAGGCGTTAACTTTATTATGCTTCTATTGAACTTAACCAAAACACTCAATGTTGATATGTGGAATGTCTGGGGGAAGGCGTTAACTGCCTATTTGGTGTATTTTATCAGCGGCTCACTCGTTGCAGGCTTTATTGCGGCGGTTGTACAAGTGGTTTTAGAATTAAAAATGGGGGATATGTTCCAACGCCATATTCAGGATTTAACAGGGATTCCGTTAGTGACTGTCACACATTTGATGAACATATCTGCAGTATTGATGTTACCAGTCAATATTGTGATGGATAAAATTCCTTTCTTCAATAAAAAAGCGGACACATCAGCCTTAAAAGCAAAAATTGGGATTTTCTCTGAAAATAGTGTGATGGGGTTCATCATTGGTGTGTTACTTGGATTTGGCGCAGCATATGGGATTTCTGGTTCATTAAACTTAGGGATTCAAGTGGCGACAGCAATGGCGTTATTTCCAATGATCAGTAAAATGTTTATGCAATCACTATCACCTTTGGCTGATGCGATGTCAGAAATGATGAAAAAACGGTTTAAGGATCGTGAAGTCTATATAGGATTAGACTGGCCGATTTTAGCTGGTCGTTCTGAGATTTGGGTGACTGCGATTATCTTGGTACCGATTTTTATTGGGTATGCCATGATTTTACCAGGCAATCAGGTGTTGCCACTTGCCGGAATAATCAACTATTCGATTGCTGTTGGAGGGTTACTATTAACTGGAGGAAATCTTTACCGTATGATCACACTGGGCATTATTTATACACCGCTCTATTTATATGGCGCAACCTATCTTGCACCAGTCCTGACTGGATTAGCGAAAAAAACAGGTGCGGTTGACTTGAAGGGTGGCAGTATTACGTGGTCATCGATCGAAGGTCCGGAATTTAGAATCTTATTTGCAGAAGCAGCTAATTTGAATCTTGCAGCAATTGTCGGATTTATTATCTTTATCGCTATGTTTGTCTGGTTATATAAGTATATGGCAAAAGAGCCTGTTCCAAGTGCACGTTATGATGAAGTGGAAAATTGATTAAAGCCTTGAAAGGACTGGATAAAATGAACCAAAAAGGAAAATGGATGACGCTACTATTTTTAGATAGTTTCCTTTTTATATTGGCGTTATCGACCAACATCACGCCATTGTATTTTCTAGTCATGATCCTTTCTTTTTACATTTATAAAAATGGTAATGCGGTACTTTTTAAAGAATATGATGAACGAAAAAAACAAAAATATGAAGAATATAAAGTTGTGCAGGATGCGGCAAAAGAGGTAATCCGCACAGGGAATTTACTAAAAAAGAAGAAGGAGCTGTAATAAATCATGGCAGATGGAAGAATTTTATTTGAACGTGAAAGAGAAGATATGGCAAAAATCGTACAACTGATTTTTGAACGTAAAAATACCAATGTTGCTGGGGGCAACTTTTCATTTAAAACAACGGATAAAAACGGGAAAGAATACATCATTATGACGCCGACTATGATGTCTCAAGCATATCTTGGGCATGTTTCTCCTTCACAGATTTTAGTGGTAGAACCTCACACAAGAAGAGTTGTTGCAGGAGAAGGTGGTTTAACGAGAGAGATCAATATGCATGAAGCCGTGTATGATGCAAACCCTGAAATCAAGTCAGTGCTACATGCTCACGCACCAAATAGTATGTTTTGGGCAACGAGTGGATTAGATATGCCTAACCTAACCGAAGCAACTCAGAAAGTAGAGTATATTGAAGTCTTGGAGTTTGAGCCCAATTGTTCAGAAGAATTAGCTGAAATCGTCAGCAATCATATTAAAACGATGCCAAGAAAGACATTGCCTCATGAATTTTTATTGGATAGTCACGGGGTTTTAATTACCACAGGTGGGGAAACAGGAATGGAAGCTATCCATTCAGCATTAGCTATTCTAGATACCGTTGAATGGAATGCCGAAATTGCATATAAACAAACGGTTTTTCAAAAACTAGGTATTTTGGATGGCTATTATTCTAAGGGGGTCAAAATTGGCACAATCGACGACTTGATAAACCATGAGCCAATTTACAATCAAAAAATAGAAATAACTGCTGGCGGCGATTAAAAATAAAAAAGAAGCTGTTCCTTTAAACCGATTCAAGGTTTTAAGTGAATGGCTTCTTTTTTATTACTGACAACAGGTAATTTTTTATGCATATATATAGAAAGAAACATTTTATTAGAACTGCTATAAATCTTGCTAAAAACATTGCAAGAAATCTCTATTTGCGTTAAAGTAAGAAAAGACAACTGTGAAACATTTTCTGTTTCACGCAAGGAAGGATACATATGACACCTGAAGAATTTAAACAACTATTAAGCCAAAAAGGGATTCAATTATCGGATCGCCAAATGGAACAATTTACCCGTTATTTTGAATTACTCGTTGAATGGAACGAAAAAATGAATTTAACTGCCATCACAGAAAAGAAAGAAGTTTATTTAAAACATTTCTATGATTCTATTTCGTTGGCATTTTTTGAAGATTTTTCAACGAATAAATCGATTTGTGATGTGGGTGCAGGAGCAGGGTTTCCTAGTATCCCGTTAAAAATCGTTTTTCCTACATTACAAGTAACAATCGTTGATTCATTGAACAAGCGAATCACATTTTTGACGGAATTAGTCAATGAACTGGGGCTAGAAGACGTTTCTTTATATCATGATCGTGCGGAAACATTTGGACAAAAAGAGGCATTTCGCGCAACGTTCGACTATGTAACAGCTCGTGCAGTGGCTCGTTTGAATGTATTGAGTGAACTATGTTTGCCACTAGTGAAAAAAGATGGCTTTTTCTTAGCTTTAAAGGCAGCAAAAAGTGAAGAAGAAATCAGTGAAGCAAAACCTGCGATCGCTACTTTAGGCGGTAAATTTCAAAAAGAAGTTTCATTTAAACTACCTATCACAGAAGATGAACGTCATATCGTTGTGATTCAAAAGAAAAAAGAAACACCTAAAAAATATCCAAGAAAACCAGGATTACCAAATAAACAACCAATCAAATAAGATGGAGGGACACAAATGGCACGAATAATTTCTGTAGCGAATCAAAAAGGCGGTGTTGGTAAAACAACGACCACTGTGAATCTAGGTGCTTGTCTTGCTTATTATGGCAAGAAAGTGTTGCTGATCGATATTGATGCTCAAGGAAATGCAACAAGCGGTATCGGTGTCCGTAAACCAGATGTTGCAACGGATGTGTACGATGTATTAGTGAATGAAGAACCAATCAAAAATGTGATCCAGCAAACCTCTAGAGAAAATTTAGATATCGTCCCAGCGACCATTCAGCTTGCGGGAGCAGAAATTGAATTGACTTCGATGATGGCCAGAGAATCTCGATTAAAAGCTGCTATAGAAGAAATAAATGATATCTATGACTTTGTTTTGATCGACTGTCCGCCGTCTTTAGGACATTTAACCATTAATGCTTTTACAGCAAGTGATTCGATTTTGATTCCTGTACAATGTGAATATTACGCACTAGAAGGATTAAGTCAGCTATTAAACACTATTCGTTTAGTTCAAAAGCATTTTAACCCTGAGCTACGTATTGAAGGTGTATTGTTGACAATGTATGATGCTCGGACTAACTTAGGAGCTGAAGTGGTTGAAGAAGTTCGTAAGTACTTCCGTGAAAAAGTCTATGACACGATCATTCCTAGAAATGTTCGTCTGTCAGAAGCACCAAGTCACGGTTTGTCGATTATTGATTATGATCCCCGTTCACGTGGTGCCGAAGTGTACCAAGCACTAGCAAAGGAAGTGTTGGATAATGAGTAAAGGAAAAGGTTTAGGTAGAGGTATTGATGCATTGTTTCAAGATTTTGCTAGTTTGGAAGATGTGGATGTTCAAAAAGAAGAAGTCTTAGAAATTCCCTTAAATGAACTGCGTCCAAACCCTTATCAACCAAGAAAAACGTTTGATGAGGCATCCCTTCAGGAATTAGCGAACTCGATCCAACAATCAGGTGTGTTTCAACCAATCATTGTCAGAAAATCAGCAGTAAAAGGTTTTGAGATAATTGCTGGTGAACGTCGTTTCCGTGCTTCAAAATTGGCAGATAAGGAAACCATTCCAGCAATTGTCCGTGAATTTGATGAAGAAGCCATGATGCAAGTGGCTGTTTTAGAAAATTTACAACGTGAAGATTTAAATCCGTTGGAAGAAGCAGAAGCTTATGATATGTTGATGAAAAACTTGAAACTAACTCAAGTAGAAGTTGCCGAACGTTTAGGAAAGAGCCGCCCCTATATTGCCAATTATTTACGTCTACTAACATTACCAACTCAAGTCAAAGAAATGGTTCAAGGCGAAATTTTGTCAATGGGACAAGCTAGAACTTTACTAGGTTTAAAAGATAAAGAGCTGATTTTACCTTTGGCCAAACGAGTAGTTGCAGAAAATTTAACTGTTCGTCAATTGGAGCAAATAGTCAATGATCTAAATGAAAATCAGGGTAAGAAATCGCCAAAAAAAGAAAAGAAAAATACCAAAGATAAGCCTTACTACATCCGTGAAAGTGAAGATCGCTTAATGGATAAATTTGGTACGACTGTCGCTATTCAAGAAAAAGAAGGTAAAGGGAAGATTGAGATCGAGTACCTTTCACAGTCGGATTTAGCAAGGATTTTAGATATTTTAGAGATACATTTTGATGAAGCTTAGTTAATAAAATAAAGAAAAACGTGGAGTAAAACTAACAAGTTTTGCTTCACGTTTTTTATTTTTTAAAATGGCTAAGTATGGAATACCAAAAAATATATATTAGTATTAGTAAAATATCTAATAAAATCATTATATTTAAAAATAACACATTTTTCTTGTTTTTATATAAAATAAGAAAAATATATAATTGTTTAAATTAAAGCGTGCAGCTCTTGTTTATCAGGGGCTTAACTTAAATACTCATACTACGAGTATACAATAAATAATTTGGACATGTCAATGAGGAATAAAAAAATAACAATATATTTAATTTATGGATAAAACAGTTTATTTAAAAGGGAAATCATGTATTTAACAATAAAACAGTGATCTATAGATAGATTATTATATAAAAGCAATGGAGATTACACCTAGCTATTCCGTATTCCATAATTAATAAAAGTTCCTATACAGATTTACTTATTTTTATACGCCGTCAAATGAACCGTCAAAAATATCAATTTGGCTCAATAACTTTATCTTGTCAAAACAATAAAAATTATGTTTTGAGTATACGCAATCTAATAAAGTAACAATTTTTATATTTATATAAATAAGTAAATGGGTTGAAAAGAGGTGGTTAAAAAATAAGAAGCTAGAAATAACTTTAATTTTCCGAATTTTTTTCAAATTCCTTAAAAAAAAGAAACTCTTCAAAAAAATCTGAAAAGAAAATCGCTAGGTAGAATTGTATTTTAAGTAAGACTGACAGAAAATAAATAGACAGAACCATCGTTATCGTGTTCATTTATAAAAGTATTATCAAATTATTTATTTTTATAATAATCATTATTTTAAAGAATCTTTTTTATGTTTTTCTTAAATAGACCGTCATTAGACCGTCAATCTAATTTTGAAATCATTTTTATACCATACAATTAAAATGTTTTTTCTTATTTTATATAAGAATAGGAAATTCCTATTATCTACTATGTAACGGGTTTAGGTGAAATATGGCAATTAAAAGTCAAGGTACATTTCCCAAATTAGGAATTTTATCAAACACAAATGGTTGGAATTTACTATATATAAAAACTAAGAGGAGGATTTTCTATTATGAGGAAAAAAATTATTATATTGACTGATACACTAAGTGCAAATGGACTGTTGCAGAATAGTTTGTTGAATATGGATTATGAAATAATGGTTTCAAAAGATATATTGACTCAACCAAAAGATAAGGAGTTCTATTTTCTGCAAAACTTCGATCTTATCATTTATCAACAATCTATGTACAGTGGGTTGAAAGAATCGTTTCTAGATAATCTAGCACTACTGAATAAACCAATTGTTGTGTTAACGTTTGAGTCAGAACAAGTTAGTAAATCAAAATACCTTAATAATGCGAATGTGAGTTTTGTTCGTTATCCAATATCGGTCACTGATTTGGCAAGTAAATTAGCAGCTATTTTTGAGGAGAGCGCTAGTCGTACAGGTAAAAATAGTCAAGAAAGGGCAGTAAGTCATTCTGGAAATAATGAAGGGGCTTCACAAAATACTAGCCCATTTTCAACTGTTGTGAAAGTAAAAAAACAATATTCATTCCAATTAAAAGATCGTACCTTGATTATTGATAATTGGCTGATTCCACTGACCAAAAAAGAGCATCAAGTATTAGAACACTTTATTAAATCTGATCAGAGGGTCTTTTCAAGTCAATCATTATGCGAAGCCATTTGGACGAATGCCAAGCAAAAAAATAAACAAGCTTTATTAAGCAATCTAATCAATCGCATCAAACAAAAGATAATGGAAAAAACATCGATTTTTGAACCATTCATTTTAAATAAAAAAGGAATTGGTTACTATTTGAATCAAGAGTTTGTTGTACTGGATGAACAAAATGATGAAAAAATAAGAGAACTGCTAGTAGGTAGTCTTTAACTCAAACAGGATAAGTTAAGAAAGGGAGCGAGAGATTTGGCAATATTTAACAAAAAAAGTAAAAAAAAAAGGAACCATGATGAGGATTACGAAGAGTACTACGATGAATATGACGAGTACGATGAATACGACGAATACGACGATGATGAATTTGAGGAAGAAACTTATGAACCACCTAAAAAAAGTCGTCCAGAAACTTCAAATAAAAGAGAGCGTTCGGAAAATATTATGAGAAAACAAGAGCAAGAAACACAACAGGAACAAGCAACGGTGATTGAACACTTAAATAGTGAAAATCTGCAGTTTCAAAAAGAAGTACAACGCCAAAAAACAATGGCTGAGCGACTAAAGGCCGAAGTTGAAAACAAACAACAAGAAATCGACCAATTGACCATGCGTTTGACAAGTTCATCTAAGTCTAAAGAAAGAATCCTTTCACTAGAAGAGCAAGTCAGACAATTAGAAGAGTTAAGAGTGCAATTAGATGAACAATTGCTGGAAGAACGAAATAAAAACGTAGAAACTGAAAAGCAACTACGTCAACAAGATCAAATGAAAAATCAAATTGCAGAAGTATTGATGGAAGCAAAAGAAAAAGCACAACAGATTATTGAGCGTGCCACTGTTGAGGCTGATCGAACGGTAGAGGCTGCCAGACATGAAACCAAAAAAGCAGTTTCAGAAGCTTCAATCGAGCTGAAAATGATCAATCAAGAAGCGGCTAATTATCATACACGGATTCTTCGCTTACAAAGTGAAACAAGTGTGCTGATGGAAGATTTATTGAGTAAATCAAGCCGACTAGCGGATCAATCACTAGATTAAGGGAAGGGGATCAAGAAGTGGTTTATCAAAATATTATGGTCGACATTTATCAAGCCGCTTCTCCAGCAGTTGGTGAACGCCTTTTTGATGATGACATGTTACGGGATATTTATTATATTTGCGAAGAAATGTTCCAAAAGAAAAATAAAAGAATCCCTTACCCTCAAAAAGAAGTGGAAGAATATTTTGAAGAGTTCCACACTATAATTTCTTTTTTTAAACATGTTGAGATTACATTAGACTTTGTTGATCTCGACTGGTCTGCTTTGCTGGATGAGTTGATTCATACATTTCCCCAAGTTGCTTGGATAGGTGGTTCGAAGGAAAAAGAAGACAATCGTGTTGTTTACTACATCGATTTTGTTCCTATTGCTTATAGAGAGACAGGCTTCCCTTTTATGGTCAACTTACTTCAGTCATTGGACCAGCAGTTACCAGACGACAATGAAGGAGATGTGTTGGAGGCTTTTGTCAGTGAAATTGAAAGGCTTGTCTCTAAATTTATTCAGCCTTTAAAGGTCACTAATTCTGAGGTTTCAGAGCAAGCGGAAGTTATTGAGTACAGTGAACATGATGAGAACTATTTACTAAAAATAGAAGAAGCTGTCAGTAGAGAAAGATACGCAAAAGAAAGAATGCGGCTTGCCAATAAAAAGTTAGAAGTTGTCATCGACCAAATGGAGCGACAAAATCTATCTCGAGCTATGAAAGAATTAAGTAAGTCAAGTAGTGATGAAAATGAGAATTGGGATCAAATTTTAAAAATTGATTTAAGAGAATATTCTCAATTGTTGCAAAAAGCTAAGTTTTTGGAGCAATCATGGATGATGAATAAAGAATTAGTGACAAAATCTGAAAAGATGACAATTTCTGACAATCAGCTGACTTATGAAAGAGAACAAGTAAGAACTTTTAAAGATTCAGTATCAACAAATGAAATTTACTTAATTTTAGATGAGTGTAAGCTGATCGAGTCACGAGTAAAAATTAAAAAAAGGTCATGGTTTCGTCAGCCTCATGTTCGAATCATGAAGATGGACTATGAAAGTATACTAAATAAAGCAGCGTATTTTGATTTGATACAGGGAGAAAATTATTTACTTGAACAGATCGTATTAAACGAAGAATCCTTGACTGATGACTAACAATTATGATGAGCTGTTATATTTACCTTCACGTTTTGTCCAAAGGAATAAAAAGGATTGGGAATTGTCGGCTTTTCCCATCCGCTACTACATAACTTTTTAAAGTATCTGCTGAGTACTGAGGAAAAAATTTCAAAAGTGAATAAGGCTAAAACAACAAAATAATCAAGGATAGTAAGATAATACCCGCCAGTATATCAAGAGGAACTCAATTGATTTCACTAGTTGCTATGTTTGATTTTTCAGCGAGTATGTACATAAGATTTTACTATGCAGGGAGTTTGAAATTCAATGATTAAGAAACGAAAAACACTTCGCTTGATTAGAGTGATAGGAATTTTTCTATTATCACTGACAGCTTTATTGATTGGATCTAAAACTGGGATGGCTATTTCAGTAAAGCCAGTTTTACCGGAAAACCAGCATAATCCAGAAGCAACTTACTATGATCTTAGGATGAACCCAGGTCAGACGCAGGATTTGAAGCTAGAGCTGATCAATACCTCAGATAAAGCACAACAGGTTTCCTTACAAATCAACAATGCTACGACAAATGAATCTGGGGACATAGATTATTCTGATCGATCAAAAATCGTCGGGAGAGATAAGAGTTTGGAAATTGCTTTGCAGGATATTGCAACTGCTGAGCCGGAACTGGTCATTCCTGCAAATAAAACGATCGTAGCAACCGTTCGTTTAAAAATGCCTGAACATCAATTTGATGGAATGGTATTAGGTGGCATCAAATTGGTTTCTGCAGAAAAGATAAATGAAGAAAAAGAGGCCAATACTAAGAAAAATCAGGCGAAAAAAACATATATAGTGGCTGTAAAACTAACTGAGACAGATACCCCAGTTGAAGCGAAATTGAATTTGCTGGAGCTTACTGCCTCAGGTGAGTCGAGTCGGAATAGCCTAAAAGCTACTATTCAAAATGAACGATCAATGAATTTAGAAGATATCGAGTATGTCGCAAAAGTTTACGAAAAAGGCTCAGATAAGATTTTGCAGCAAAGTAGGTTGACGGGTCATCGAATGGCTCCAAATTCAAGTTTTACTTTTATGATTGATGGAGAAAAGCAAGGATTTCAAGCGAGAAATTATAAAATCCAGCTGACTGCAAAATCTCATGCAACCAATCAAGAATGGAAATGGGATAAAGAACTCGAGATTACTAAAAATGAAAATAAAAAAAATGCTGCATCTAATATAAATTTAGAAAAAAAACATATAATGCTATACACTATCATTTTGATAATCACATTTGTAATATTACTATTACTTTTGTTGATTTTACTAATCTCAAGAAAGCGTAAAGAGAAACGCTATGAAGAAATACTATATCAAAAAAAGAAAAAGCGTGATCGGAACAACAAAAAGGCTCAGCAAAATAGTAAGTCAAAAATAAATAATAAAGCTAGAGCAAGGAAAAAGAAAAAACGACCCGCAAGTTCAGAAAAGATACAAGAACGAGGGAAACAATCGAAATAACTATAATCTGCTATCTTACAAATAAGGATCTAATTCTAACAATAGTAATACCTATCCAAAATTAAGTGTTGAGTTCAGAACAGTTATCGATCAATGTTTTTAAATCAAAAAAGAGATTTATAGTATAGCGATTTTAGGAGTTGGTGGACATGAACGAAGCTGAGCAAAATACCCAGAAACAAGGAAGAAAAATAATAAAAAAATATATACTTCATCAAAAAGTCAATCCAAGGCTTTTGGGGGTAGAACTTTTCAATAAACACTTGGATACACCAAACGAAGCGTATCTTTCATGTAAATTGATTTTTAAAAAGGATGTTCGGTCATTGATGGAGCTTGAGCAGATCACGAAAAGAGTATATGAAACGTGGACTGAAAAAAATAATGAATTAGTCATCAAAAAAATCAATGTCTTCACATCAACTGCTTATATTGTCTTAACATTTACTATCGGTTTTTATGAAGAAGCACATGTAAAGCACTTGCAAGAATTAAAAGAGTGTGCGAAAGAGATTATCGAAACTTATGATGACGTGATTAAACAGGAAAAAGAAGAGGAATACAAACGAAAAGAAGCTGAAATTAATGGAGCTTTAGAGAAGTTCAGTCAATTGACCAAAAAAATGGAGCTTCTGGAAGACAGACTTGTAAAAAATGAGTCAATCGTTTTAGATTCTGGAGAGTTACTTAAGACTGAACTTATAAAGGTCAGTAAAACAATCAAAGAACAAATGAGTCAAGTGGATTATAAAATGACAGATAGCCAAAGTGATTCTAAAAATAAAAAACAAGCGGTGCTCGAAACAAAGACAGATCCAGTGAAGACGACTCAGGTAAGCAAACAAGTTACTAGTCAAAAAAAAACTCAAGTACATAAGTTTGTACTTAATCGCCAAACAAAGGGATCAAATCCTATAAAAACAAAGAAACGATCCTCGATCCAATCTTCAAAAAAAAAATTAATCGAAGAAAAATCAATTAAAAAGGTCGGCTTAACAGGAACCGCTTCTAAACTCGAGATGGAAGTTTTAACGCATTTTACAAAAGGCCAAGAATTGCATGGGAAAAAAATGATACCTAAGAAAAAATTTTTGGTTTTAAAAGCTAAAATAGAATTTATAGATTATTTGTGGATGTTGTTAGAACTAGAAGGGAAAGAAGAAATTGTTATTGCTGGTCGGCTAAGTTGTAGAGAATTAATTGAAGAGTTAGGTCCACTTATGGAAACTGTAGAAAAGGTCGCAGCAGGCCCTACACTATTTAATTATTGGGTTTATTGTTCACAAGAAATGTTGGTAAAACTAGAAGGATATGCAGCACTAAAAGATTTTTTAAGCAACTCCTTAAGGTTGAGTAACAATACCCTAGTGAATGAAGTAAGATATTGAACAACTTGATTGAAAAAGGGGGAATGTGCAGGAACTAAGACAGTTTCGAATGTACGGACCTTTTTCTTTTTCCTTATAATATTATGTAAATAGTATTTGTATAACAAAAAAAGTTGATATCAGACTTTCAAATATTTTCTTTTTTTCTAGAATTTTTGAGACTAAGTAAAAAAAATAGTAATGCATACTTAGTTAAGAAAAATGAACGTATTGTAAGATCATGGTTAAGTTTAGTTGGGAGTAAATGAAAAGGGAAAACCGTATATTGATTTTAAATAAGTGCTTTGGATTGGTAAAAGAATATAACATATTTAAAATTTGTAATAATTTCATTTTCTTAAATCAATAAAAATTAAATTTTAGAAAGGGTCTCGATGATGGCAAGAAGAGGAGAAAATATCTATAAAAGAAAAGATGGTCGTTGGGAAGGTCGATACATAAAAGGGAGACAAAAAAGTGGGAAGATCCATTATGGATATATCTATGGTTACAAGTATTCGGAAGTAAAACACCTACTCATTTTGAAAAAATATGAAAAACAAACAAATAGCAGTAAAAGCTTGCTTCCTTATGAAGGGCAACTAGCAGATTGGACAAATTATTGGTTAGATACTTTCGTTCGGCCAAAAGTAAAAAGTAGTACATATGCTAGCTATAAAAATAAGATGGATGTCCATGTATTATCAAGGATTGGTTCGGTAAAATTACAAAAACTAAAACAAACAGATATTGACAGTTTATTAAAAAAAATGGAAACACAATTAAAAGCAAGCTCGATTCGGTCAATATTCTCAGTACTGAAAAACTGTTTAGGTAAAGCAGTATCATTAAAATTATTGACAGAAAATCCATGTGCGGGATTGGATCTTCCAAAAACGAGGAAAAAAACAGTCCAGGCCCTATCTATTAAAGACCAAGCTAAGCTAGTCAAAGAAATTAGCACTAGCCAGAAATTTTTTTCTATTATGCTGGCTTTACAGACAGGATTACGGATTGGGGAGATATGCGGACTGAAATGGGAAGATATCGATTTTGAAAACAATACATTAGGAGTCAATCGAACAGTGCTCAGAGTGCAGGTAGAAGATAAGGGTGGGCGAAAGACAGAGATTGTGGAAGTGACACCAAAAAGTAGCAATTCGCAACGAAAAGTTCCAATTACAAAAGCTTTAAGAAAAAAATTGTTGGAACTTCAAAAAGTATCAACAAGTGATTACGTTATTTCAAATAAACATAAGGCTTTAGAACCGCGTACAATCGCCTATCGTTTTCAAATTATTCGGAAAAAAATTGGGTTGGAAGGATTCTCCTTTCACTCTTTGAGACATACTTTCGCTACCCGATGTTTGGAAGCAGGAGGAAATATTGCAACAATCAGTTCTTTATTAGGGCATTCGTCAACTAAAATGACATTAGATTGTTACACAAATTCTTTTTTTACAGAAGAACGCCAATTAGTAGAAAAACTGGACTTTTTTAAATAGTTGTTTCTTATGTGTGTAACAAAAAGGTGTCTGGGACATAGCTCTGCGAGTCATATCCCAGACACATGAAATCCGGATAAACGGTGGGAGCAAACGGTCCTCAGTGCTTCGAGGATCGGAGTGAAACGAGAACCGTAGATGCAGAAGCAATCCCTCATCGGCTACATGTAATCACAATTTAGCGTGAGAGGAATAGATATCAAACAGTAGCCGACCCAAATCAGCAATATCTTTTTTTTCATGATAGTTTGTCATGAAGAAAAAACATTTTCCGTATTTTTTTAAATAAGAGGAATCTACATTACTGATAACTAAATCATAGAGTTTGTTGTTAACTAACGGTTCTGCATGCGCAAAAGCAGTCAATTCAACATATTTTATCCACCAATTCGTAGCTTTTCTTTTGTGGAGCAAATCACCCTCAATAAAGATACCAACAGAAATTTTAGTTTTGGTGCACTCTTCATAAAAACGAATCGCATGTGCGTATTTTTTAATAAGAGCAGAATCATGAATAGCATCGACAAACAATTTTGGGTATTTTTCTTTCAGATAATCAACAAAGTGATAGACAGTTTCAGAGTATTTCACTGTTTCCCATTGAGGATCATTGGAATCCCAATAATAATCAATATGACCTTTGAATAGTAAATGGTGATAGCCGCTAGAATTTAGATAGTAATGAAGGGTAGAACTGTGAGTAGTAGTCAATTGTGCATTTAAGTGTTTTTTTTTCATAAAATCTAAGAATTCTTGATTCAAAGTCCGGATAAAAAAACTACTGTACCTTTCAATTAAGTCAAGCTCTTTTAAACAGTGAGAATTAGCAGGGATGATTTCTTCACCTAGCATGAAGAGCAGCAGTAAGATCGTTTCACTAGGAAGCATTTTAAAGGAATAGTAAACTAAGAACGATCCAAGTGCTTGATTGACTTTTTTAAACAAATGCGTTTTTTTTAAGGCATTCAAAAATCTTTTTTGGCTAGGGATGTCTGATTTATTACTGAAAAAAGGTTCTTGTTCACTATAAATCGGTATTTTTTTTTGAGCATTTCTTCTTTTCAATAGGCTTAAGTAGATGATAAGTTTTTTTCGAGCATAGTTTGAAAGAGGACTGCCTAAAATCTGCTGAACAGTATTGACTGTTTCATAAATTCGAGGATCGATATTAGGGACTTTTAGCTGGTGTTTAGGATCTGTGACCAAATAAAGAGAAACGTAAAAAAAACGAATTTGTAGCTCAGAACCAAGCAGATAACCATTTTGGATGGATAAATCAAATTCAGCTAATAATTTATTCAATTCATTGATTTTTCTGAAGTAGGTTGAATAACTAATCCCAATTTTTTCACATAGACGAGAGGTGTCGATACTGCCAAAAAGCAATAATTCTTCTAAAATTCTATACATTGGTGCATGAACGATTAGTTCATTATATAGGGTATGAAGAGAATATTCTGGTTTTGTTTGAATGGTGATAGTATGCTTGCTTACGTCAATGGAAAAACGATTATTCGCTTTTTTTGCGGATACTGTTAAGCTGTCAATCAGTTTTGCCAAAAAATATTCACCTATCTCTAAATGATGTAAAAGTTCTTTTTTTGTTGCGGTACCCCCAACAGTACTTAGGTAGATCAATAAGTCAATTTGATAAACTTCCAACTTTTCTAGTAAGTCAAATTTTCTCATAGTAAAACTCCTTTAAATGTCAGTATTGAAGTAAGGATAAAATAAGTTGAAAGCATACTAAGCTTTACGTATGTTTTAATAGCTCAACTTTATTCTTACATTGACATTGTGATCATTATCTAACATCTATAGGGGAAATACAATCATATTTAAGTGGGTTTATTTTTATTTTTTTAAGAAATAGCTTCATTCGTTCTTTTTGTTTTATTATTAAATACATAAATAAAGTGAATCAATAAAATAGCTTTGCTTGATTGTCCAAAAAATGGTATTGTATCTTTGTATGTTTATGTCTGTTTTTATGACTATTTTAGAAGGGATATGTCTGAAATGTATGATCTTGGTGATATTGTAGAAATGAAAAAGCCCCATGCTTGTCAGGCAAATCGTTGGGAAATTATCCGAATGGGCGCTGATATTAAAATAAAATGTACGAATTGCGGTCATATCGTTATGATGACACGCCGTGATTTTGAAAAAAAGATGAAGAAAATTTTGGAAAAAAAACTAATAAAGGATAGTGAATGATCAATGGCATTAACAGCTGGAATCGTAGGTTTACCGAACGTAGGGAAATCTACCCTTTTTAACGCAATTACAAAAGCAGGAGCAGAGGCGGCAAATTACCCGTTTGCAACAATTGATCCGAATGTGGGGATGGTTGAAGTACCAGATGAGCGCTTGCTGCGTTTAACAGAGTTAGTGAAACCTAAAAAAACAGTACCAACAACTTTTGAGTTTACGGATATCGCTGGAATCGTAAAAGGTGCAAGTAAAGGTGAAGGTTTAGGAAATCAATTTTTAAGCCATATTCGTCAAGTAGATGCTATTTGTCATGTGGTACGTTGCTTTGA
Organism: Enterococcus rotai; assembly: GCF_001465345.1. Lineage (NCBI taxonomy): Bacteria > Bacillati > Bacillota > Bacilli > Lactobacillales > Enterococcaceae > Enterococcus > Enterococcus rotai. The sequence goes on from NZ_CP013655.1 coordinate 1,197,080, forward strand.
TGATGATAATATTACCCATGTAGAAGGGCGTGTAGATCCGTTAGCAGATATTGATACTATTAATTTGGAATTAGTGTTAGCTGACTTAGATTCTATTACGAAACGCTATACACGCGTCGCTAAGATTGCTAAGACAAAAGATAAAGATGCAGTAGCAGAGCTTGCTGTATTGGACAAACTTAAACCAGTTTTAGAAGAAGGTCTTTCTGCTCGTACGATTGAATTTACGGAAGATGAGCAAAAAATAGTTAAAAGCTTATTCTTATTAACAGCAAAACCGATTTTATATGTAGCCAATGTTTCAGAAGATGAAGTAGCGGCTTCAGATAATAATCCTTATGTTCAACAAGTACGGACTTTTGCAGCAAATGAACAAGCGGAAGTAATCGTAGTTTGTGCGCGTGCTGAAGAAGAAATTGCTGAATTAGATGATGAAGATAAAGCAGATTTCTTAGAAGCGCTAGGAATCGAGGAATCTGGTTTAGATCAACTGATTCGTGCTGCCTATGATTTATTGGGATTGGCAACTTACTTTACGGCAGGTGAGCAAGAAGTACGTGCCTGGACTTTCCGTAAGGGAATCAAAGCACCTCAAGCAGCTGGAATCATTCATACGGACTTTGAACGCGGATTTATTCGTGCAGAGACGGTTTCATTCGATGACTTGAACACGTATGGTAATATGCAAGCAGCTAAAGAAGCGGGCAAAGTTCGTTTGGAAGGAAAAGAATATATTGTACAAGATGGCGATGTTATGCTTTTCCGTTTCAATGTATAGTAAAAAAATTGCTAAAAACTGTTTTTCTCCCTAAAAAATGTGTTAGAATACTTTTTAGGTAAAGACTGTCCCGTTGGCCACGGGCGAGGAGGACGCAAAAAATGGAATCAGAAGCACTTCGAGCTATTGTTTCAGAAAATCGTGAACTTGAACAAAAATTAACAAAGAGAAATGAACAGTACATCTTTGACTTAAAAAAATCATTAGTTGCTGCTAATCTTTCAGAAGAAGCACAGACGCTTGCTCTACATGAAATTCTACCTCATTTAGTAGAAGGTCAAAAAAGTGGGAAAACTGCGCGTCAGCTTTTCGGAACAGTGGCTGAACGTACGGAGTCTATTTTAAATAAACCAGAAGAATTGCCAGAATCAACACCGATGTTGATGTGGCTAGATAATACATTACTATTATTTGGTGTAATGACGATCATGTTCTCAGTTATGATGATGTGGTCCAAAGGAAAATCACAACCGTTGGGATTACTAACATTGGTGCTAGCCTCAATGGCTGGTGGGTATGTATTTTATCTGATGTATAAATATGTTTATCAATATGATCGTCCAGGTGTGGACAAATCAAAACGTCCTGGTTGGTTCAAAACTGGTTTGATTTTAGTTGGAGCAATGCTTCTATGGCTTGTTGTCTTTGCGGGTTCCGCAATGTTGCCACCGATCATTAATCCTGTCTTTGATCCAGTTGTTGTGATCATTATTGGTGGGCTTGCTTTAGGTACTCGTTACTTATTAAAGAAAAAATACAATATGCGAAGCAGTTTGGCACGCTAAATAATACATGAAAAAGAATCTTAAACAAAACTATTTTTCGTTTTGTTTAAGATTCTTTTTAGATTGACAGCTAAGAGGTTTGAAAGGGGTTCGTGTTTGAAAGAAAAACTTTTACACGATACCATAGAGATTAGGAATGAAACTTTCAATTTATTTTCAATCGAAAGAGGTGAATCGATGAAAACTTGGCTCAATCAACATAGCCGTATCGTTATTTTTTTGAGTTTTCTTATATTAAGTATTTTGTCTCTCTATATTGTTTATCTTCAGAATGGTCATATCATGATCGGTGATGACTATCATTTCCACCAAAATCGAATTGAGGGTCTAGCTTTGTCCATGAAAAATGGGGTGTTATTCCCTAAAATCAGTTATTTTTTTATTGGAGGATATGGGTATGCCTCTAGTTTGTTTTACCCAGATTTTTATTTGTATTTTCCAGCAGTATTACGTCTTCTAGGCCTATCTCTTGCGAATAGTTTTATCCTTTTTGCGATTGGGATAAATTTAGGTACCTTTATTGTGACGTACATTTCAGGAAGATATATGGCGTTATCTAAGATGAAAAGCTGGTTGTTTTCATTATTATATACGTTATCGATTTACCGATTACAGGATTTTTTTAATCGACAAGCACTAGGAGAACTACTGGCGATGAGTTTTTTTCCGTTGATTTTAGCTAGTTTATATTTATTGAAAAATGGAAAAACAGGAAGATGGCTATTATTAACTATTGGGATGACAGGGATCGGTTTAGCCCATTTTATTTCATTGGAGATCGCCAGTATTTTTATTGGACTGTATATTCTTCTTAATTTGAAAAAATTTCTAAAAAAAGAGGTAATTGTGGCGATAGTAAAAGCCGTAGGTGTAACGATGTTGTTACTAGCTTTTTATTTAGTACCGATTTTTGAACAGATGAGACATGTGACATTTCAAGTTACCTCAAAACCGTTAACACTGATTTCAGAGCGAAGCTATTCTTTGAGAGAACTGCTGACTAATAGTTTTAAAAATACCGTTTTTCATGCATCATCGGCTAATATCGGCGTTATTTTGCTACTTGGTTTAGTTCTTTATACTGGCATGTTATTCAAACGAGATGCACCAAATAGGACATTGATTATTTTAGCGCTGTTTTTTATGCTAATGACAACGAATCTCTTTCCTTGGCAGTTATTTGACCAGACACCTCTCAATACAATCCAGTTTCCTTGGCGCTTTTTATCGATCGTAACATTGTTAGTAGCTTATCTTATTGCGAACGATTATTTAGGGCTGTTTAAAAGATACCCTAGCCGCCAACTTGTTTTAGCCACGGTTATTTTGCTTGGTGTGGGATTATATGAAAAAGAAAGCATTGATACTGAAGGAAAGCGGCTATTATCTCATCAGTCATATGATCAAACGAATAGTTACTATATTGGTGCAGGGCATGAATATTTACCAACAGAAGTAGATTATGACATTATCAAAAAAAATAAACATCGTCAGCTTACGTATGATAGTGAAAAAATAGAAGTAAAAAAAGTCGAAATGACATTTGATTCAGTGGCATTTGATTATCAAACTAAATACACAGAAAAGGCGACTGTGACAGTTCCATTTATCTATTATTATGGTTATCAGGCCAAAATAGTAAGTAATGGAAAAGAAAAAATCGTTCCAACTGTATTAAATAAACAAACTGGTTTAGTTGATATTGCGCTAGCCAATAAAGGAAGTGTCGTGGTCTCCTACCAGCCAACTTTAGCTCAAAAAATTTCCTTAGGTGTTTCTATTTCGACACTCTTGTTAGGGATTATGTGGCAAGGTGGCAAGAGAGTACTTGTTAGGTTAAAATTAAAGAAATAACAATAGTTATCCTTTTGTTTTGATAACAAAAAAATGAGAAAAAGCTCATGTTTCGAGAAACCAAAAGAAAATCGCTCTAAACAAAGAAATGCGGTTGACTTACCTTATATTATCTGTTATTTTCTTATATAAAATTAAATAGAGGAGTGGTCTAGAAAATGTCTAACTGGGAAACAAAATTTGTGAAAAAAGGTCTTACATTTGATGATGTTTTATTAATTCCAGCAGAAAGTCATGTGCTGCCTAATGAAGTGGATATGAGCATCCAACTAGCAAAAAATATTAAGTTGAATATTCCTCTAATCAGTGCGAGCATGGATACTGTAACGGATAGTAAAATGGCAATCTCAATGGCTCGTCAAGGTGGTTTGGGAGTTATTCATAAGAATATGAGTATTGCGCAGCAAGCAGACGAAGTTCGTAAAGTAAAACGTTCTGAAAGCGGCGTAATCATCGATCCATTTTTCTTAACGCCAACAAATTTAGTGGCAGACGCTGAAAACTTAATGAGTAAATATCGTATCAGTGGCGTACCAATTGTAGAAACAATGGAAAACCGTAAATTAGTAGGGATTATTACAAACCGTGATATGCGTTTTGTAACGGATTATCAAATGAAAATCGATGAAGTAATGACAAAAGACAACTTAGTAACTGCCCCAGTTGGTACTTCTCTAAAAGATGCTGAAAAGATTTTACAAAAACATAAAATCGAAAAATTACCGATCGTTGATGAAAACAACCGCTTGAGTGGGTTGATCACAATCAAAGATATTGAAAAAGTAATCGAATTTCCTAATGCAGCGAAAGATGAGCATGGTCGTTTATTAGCGGCAGCTGCTGTTGGTGTTACAAGTGATACATTTGAACGTGCCGAAGCTTTATTGGAAGCTGGAGTAGATGCAATCATTATTGACACGGCTCATGGACATAGTGCAGGTGTTATCCGTAAAATCAAAGAAATCCGTGATACTTTCCCAGAAGCTACGCTGATTGCTGGAAATATCGCAACGGCTGAGGGAGCGAAAGCTCTTTATGATGTAGGTGTCGATGTTGTTAAAGTTGGGATTGGCCCAGGTTCTATTTGTACGACTCGTGTTGTAGCAGGTGTCGGTGTTCCTCAATTAACAGCGATTTATGATGCCGCTTCTGTGGCTCGTAAATATGGAAAAGCAATTATTGCTGATGGTGGAATCAAGTATTCAGGAGATATCGTTAAAGCTTTAGCAGCTGGCGGACATGCCGTTATGTTAGGAAGTATGCTGGCTGGGACAGATGAATCACCAGGTGAGTTTGAGATCTATCAAGGTCGTCGTTTTAAAACATATCGTGGGATGGGCTCATTAGGTGCAATGGAAAAAGGGTCAAGTGATCGTTATTTCCAAGGCAGTGTCAATGAAGCAAATAAATTAGTTCCAGAAGGTATCGAAGGCCGTGTTGCCTATAAAGGAAGCGTATCTGATATCGTATTCCAAATGATTGGTGGATTAAAATCAGGTATGGGGTATGTAGGAGCTGCAAACTTGAAACAATTACGTGACGAAGCGCAATTTATCCAAATGAGTGGAAACGGATTGAAAGAATCTCATCCCCATGATGTTCAAATTACCAAAGAAGCACCTAATTATTCTGTAGAACAATAAAAAAATGCGTATGTCTTAATCGACATACGCTCTTTTTTATTGTTTATTGTACAGGACGCTCATCTTTAGAACCGTAATACATATGCAGAGGCTTAGCTTTCTTTCCTAGTAATTCTTTAGAAGGTAGGATCTCGTAGCCTTCATTACGTAAACAGTCAATCACAGCAGCAACAGCATCAACTGTTTCTGGATGGATATCATGCATTAAAACGATTGTGTCATTATAAGCTGTCTCATCAATCCGTTTAATGATGGCTTGAGCATTGTGGCTTTGCCAATCTTGAGAATCAACCGACCATTGAATGATTGGTTTACCAATGATTTTCGCTACTTCTTTGTTCACAGCACCATATGGCGGTCTAAAATCAGTAGGTAGTTTGCCGATGGCGTGATAAATAGCTTTATCTGTTTTTTGGACTTCATCTTTCACTCTTTGTGCATCGACACTGGTTAATTGAGGATGCGAGTAGGAGTGACTAGCTACCTCGTGACCTTCTTCGGCTACTCTTTTTACAAGAGCTTCGTGTTTAACGACGTTTTGTCCTAACATAAAGAATGTTGCTTTGACGCCTTTTTCTTTTAGGATATCTAGAAGTCTCGGTGTAGTTTCAGGATTCGGTCCATCATCAAATGTTAAAGAGATATATTTTTTATTTGGGTCTAAAGGTTCTGGTAAAGCCCCTTGAATAGCAGTTGGATCAACAAATTCTGGATTTATATATCCAGCGATATCTTTGTACGGTAATGTAATTTCTGTTTTGCCAGTTGGGTTTTCCGGAAGTCCTAAGCTGATTTTATCAGAATAGTAAGTGAATGCAGTTCCATCTAAAGAAATCTCAGGCATATTGAGTATACTATCGATGATTGCATTGCCATCTGAACTTTCAGAGAGTAATGTTTGTTCAATCACTTGTTGAACTGCTAAAATATTTGCTTCACTCATAAAAATATCTTGTAGTGTCAACGGCTGCTTTGTTTTTTGATTGACGAATGCTGTATTTTTACCCATCTCGGTTTTCTCAGACCAATCCTCATCATTATAATCCCAAGTATACGTATCAACAACTGGTTGATAACCAATGACTTGATCATTGATCTTAAGCATCTTTATGTGACCGACAAGCTTGATGGCTGTTTTTTTTGAGCTGTCTTTTTCAGTAGCAGTCATCAAAGTTGCTAATTCAGTTTTTATTGCTTCTAATTGAGGGATAGAATCAGATGCAGCAGGTTCATAGGTTAGTGTTTGAATATTGCCCTCTGTTTTCTCTTGCTCGGTACTTTCAAGTTCCTCCTGCTTTTGAGAATCTCGAATTTTTGTTAGCAGTGCCGCTTCTTTTTGCTCAAAATCACTATTATCTTCTAGCTCACTAGCTTCTTTTGGTTTATGTTGCATCGCATAGGTTGCGTAGACACCGCCACAAATTAAAATAATAGAAATAGTTAAAATAGATGCAAAAGCTAATTTTTTTGAAAAAACACGTTTCTTTTTTTCGCGGCGGCTGTTTCTGGTTCCTCGTGGGTGATTATTTCTCTCCATAACGTTTGATCCCTCTAATTTATAAATTTGATTATATACAGTAATCTAAATGTATCATGCCTATTTGGGACTTTCAACTGTCATTTTATGATGGAGATGATTCTTTTGATTTATTTAATTTTTTTTATTAATCTAAAAAAATTATTTAATCACTTTTAAATTACCCATATAAGGAACTAAAACTTCAGGAATCGTCACTGTTCCATCTTCATTTTGATAATTTTCTAAAATAGCTGCAACTGTTCGGCCAACTGCTAAACCTGAACCGTTTAACGTATGAGCATATTGAACTTTGTCATTTTCATCACGGTAGCGGATCATCGCACGACGTGCTTGGAAATCTTCACAGTTTGAGCAAGAGCTGATTTCCCGATAAGCGTTTTGAGCTGGGATCCAAACTTCTAAGTCATAGGTTTTTGCGGCAGAAAAGCCCATGTCTCCTGTAGCTAATGACATAACTCGGTAAGGAAGGTTTAGCTTTTGTAAAATATCTTCCGCATTTGCGGTCATTTTTTCTAATTCTTCATAAGAATGGTCTGCATCACTGAATTTCACCATTTCTACTTTATTGAATTGATGTAAACGAATCAATCCTCGTGTATCGCGACCAGCACTGCCTGCTTCAGAACGGAAAGATGGACTCAAGGCTGTAAAGTAGATTGGTAAATCTTTACCATCTAAAATTTCGTTATTATAATAGTTTGTCAGAGGAACTTCCGCAGTTGGAATCAACGTCATATCAGTGCCTTCTAATTGGAAAACATCTTCTTTGAATTTAGGAAATTGTCCAGTTCCAAACATAGAATTACTGTTTACGATATAAGGAGTCATCATTTCTGTATACCCATGATCATAAACATGCATATCCAACATAAAATTATATAATGCTCGTTCAAGTCTAGCACCTAATCCTTTATAATAAACAAAACGACTACCAGATACTTTTGCGCCACGCTCGAAATCAAGAATATCTAAATTTTCGGCTACATCCCAATGAGGTCTTGGTTCAAATGCGAAATTTCTTGGCTCGCTCCAACGACGAACTTCAACGTTATCTTCTTCGTCAGCGCCGACAGGTACTGAATCATGAGGAAGGTTAGGTAAAGTTGTAGAAATCTCTTGTAGTTTGGCATCTATTTCCTCAATTTCAGTATCCATCGCTTTGATGTTCCCGCCAACTTCTTTCATTTCAGCGATTTTGTCAGTAGCATCTTCTTTATTCCGTTTTAATTGTGCGATCTCAGCCGAAACATCATTACGATATTTTTTCAGTTCTTCTGTTTTCACTAATAAGTTACGACGACTTTCATCCAAGCGTAAAAATTCTACTAATACTTCTTCTTTGACACCACGGGTTTTCAACTTTGCTTGTACTTCATCAAAATTTTGACGGATCATTTTTACATCTAACATATTTATTCCTCCTTATTTTAAAAGCGTAGCAGACTCGTTCAGCCTTGACAGAAAAATAGGGAAATATGAACGTGGCGTTTTTTGCCACAATCATATTTTATCTTTTTTCCAAAAGGCTAGTCTGCGAGGCTAGATAACATATAAAAGCGTGGCTAGATAATATTGCAGCAAAATAAAAAGCCACTCCATCCCCAGAAAAAATTCTTGGGACGAAATGACTTGAATTTCGCGGTACCACCCAAGTTCAGCATGATGCTGCCCTTGTAGTGCAGATAACGGCTGCCACCGGTTTGGCTTATTTCGTCAAACGCATAGAATAGAGACGGACTTCTTTATAGTTGAATATTTGCTTTCACCACCGCAAACTCTCTTTGATTCATTACTATAAATACTTTTTCTCTTTGCTTGTCACTAGGATACAAAACTTTTGTTGGGATGTCAACCTTGGTAAGTGATTAATGTAAATATAATTGAAAGTTCATTTTTTGTTATTTCTTAGAATATAATATCGATTCTTTAAAGAGTATGATAAAATAGTAATCAATTAGTGAAAAATCAATTAATAACCCTTAATAGCTTGGAGGATAGAGCTTGAATAAATCAAGAAGGAAAACATGGATTCAACTGAGTATTTTATTGTTAATAGTCTTTATAGCAATCAGCGCTTATTTTTTTTGGTTGGTGACATCTCAAAGTAACTATCTTGGCATTGGAGGTAGAAAAGAAGGGAATACGTGGGTTGTAACAAAACTACAGGCTGATGGTGCAGCTAATAGTAGTGGTGTAAAGATAAATGATGAACTAAAATTCATCAATAAACAATCAGTAAACGAGAATAGTCTATTGAATAATTGGCTGATTGTAGAACAAGCTAAAAGTGTGGTTGTTGCAAGAGACGGTGAGTTACATACAATATTGTTTTCTAAAAATAATCGAAATTTTAAAGTATTTTGCATTTTCTTCATTATTGGTTTGGTGTATCTTCTTTTTCTGATAGGACTTTCCAAAAAACAATTAGCCAATAATAGCTCTAAACGATTTTATCAATTTAGTGTGCTAGCTATTTTTACGTTGTTATCAGTTGTTCCTTCTAGTATGGGAAATTATTTGGGGCGGCTCATTATTATTTTGTTTATCTCAGCTTTTCCTTTTTATGTCTATACGTTTTTAGATAAATCTAAATCAACAAATATAGTCAGTAGTAAAATCGTACGATTTATTGGATTAGTCGGATTAGTGAATATTTCTCTGATGCTCATTGTATATTTTGTTCAATTACCTGTTGTTTTAACTGAATATTTATCCGTAGGCGTATTTTACTTGCTGGGTTTTATTCTGATTATTCTATCAATCAGTGATTTACAAAAAAGATTTTCTAGTAAGACGAGAAAAGAAGGAACACAAGTCAATTTATCCTTAATCAGTCTATTGAGTTTCGTCCCCTTATTTTTATTTTACATTTTACCTACTGGCTGGGTAGCACCGTTTTATTTAGTAGTTATTTTTACAATATTTCCAATTTTTGGTGTAATTCATCTGTTGATATTATCACGTTTTTTAAGATATAGGTATCGGATGAACCAAGCACTGTTATATTTTATTCTCGCTTTTATTTTATCTTTTACGATAATTCTAGTCTCCTTATTAGGTAGATATGTTCCTCTTGCTATCTTATTGTGCTATGTTTTTCTGTTGATTTCCTCTTTTTTCCCGTTGATTGGCGAACTGATTTTAACTGTGAAACGAAATAAAGAGTATAGTGATCCAGTTTCATTATTTGTCGCTGTTGAAGATGAAAGAGAAAGTATCTCTACTTACATTCATGACACGGTTATTCAAGATGTCATCTATTTAATGAAGATTGCTGAAGAAAAAGAGAGCAGTATCGCAAAAGAAGTGATTATTCAGGAATTAGACGAAGTAATATTTAACTTGAGAGAGCTATGTTCAGATATCTATCCATTGATGATTAAAGAAATGGGGTTGACCAATACGATTGTTTCTATGATTGAACAGACAATGAAGAAATATTCTGTGGGAATTACGCATAGTATAGATACAAAAGTAGAGCACTACCCAGTGAAAGTGAATAATTTTATTTTGCGTTCCTTGAAAGAGTTTATGAACAACAGTATTTTGCATGGAAAAGCAGATGAAATCGAATTGATTATCACGTGTAAGGATGAGTTTTGTGAATTTAAAGTATTAGATAATGGGAAATATGTTCAAAAGAAAGCTGATACTCACGCACATTTTGGATTGGAAGTAATTAAAGAAAAATTGATTTTGCTTGGTGGGGAACTATTGATTGAAACAAATGATCAAACGATTATTACGATGACCCTTCCTTACGATCATTTAAAAGGAGAAATGATATGAATATCAGAATGGCACTAATTGATGACCATCGACTTGTACTAGAAGGGCTGCGTAATAAATTAGAAACAGTTCCAGAATTTGATATAATTGGAGCCTACACAACAGTAGAAGAATTTTTGATTTGTATTAAGTACAAGAATATAGATGTCGTAGTGATGGATCTGATGTTAGATGGTGTTCATGGATTTGATTTGGTAAAGAAAATAAAAGGTATGGCTAATAGTGATGTGAAAGTCATTTTGATTTCAGGCTTTTATGAAGAAATGCTTCATAAAAGAGCATTAGAACTAGGTGTAAAAGCATTTCTTCGTAAAGAGACAAGCTATGAAGAACTTATTAGTACAGTAATCAATGTCTATAAAGGAAATCATGTAATCCCTGATTTTCTAGTTTCAATAGAAGAAAATCCGATTTTAAGTGAAATAGAAATAAAAATTATCAACCTAATTGTCAATGAATATACAAATGAAAAGATTTCAAAAGAACTTTATGTAAGTCGAAGAACAGTTGAGTCTCATGTAACTAATATATGTAGAAAACTTGGAGTAAACAGTCGAATTGGTGCAGTTAGAGAAGCAATTAAATTGAATTTAATCGATTAATGAGGAAACCCGCAAAAAAACATTCGGAAGATACGGATGTTTTCTTGCGGGTTTCCTTTTATGCTAAGTATATCAAATGGAAATGAGGGGAAAAAATGGTTGTTGACGAAATACTTGGTAAGTTTGAAACTAGATATTTTGGTTTGGGACACAAAAATACAGAATACAGTTTGCTAGATGGAGTAGAAGAGAACACCGCTAGTTCGGAAATTGTATTTGTCGCGAAGATCAATCAATCATGTGGTTGGTCAGAAAAAAATGGGGAAAGTTTGAAACCACATTTAAGTACGGTTGATGGATTGATATTGGCCGTTTTAGTCGCAGAGGATTATTTGTGTAGATACAATCCGGAGATTTGTCTGGAAAGTTTATATTTAGCTTCTTTTGAAATCAAGGCAGGAGTAGTACCTGTTGAAGATCTAAGGAGAATACCGATGATCTTGGAAAAAAGAATCATTCAAAAAGATAAACAGGAATTTACTGTTTTCATTTTAGGAATGAGAATTACACTTCAGTTGAAGAAGTGTAATAGTACAACTATACAAAATAAAAATAGCAAAGAACAAGTAGCACATTACATGAGTAACCATTTAAAAAACTTACGTCATGATATCCAAAATATTGAAATTTTTAATGGAAAAGAAATGATGTGTGAAGTAACTCGATCAATGCAAAGTGAGGTTATCTATTCTGGAATAGGGAGTAAGGTTGCTCAAGCGATGTCTTTGATTGAATGGTTGATTATTTTTTCTCAGATGAGTCAAGTTGTTGCATATAACTTTGACGATATTGAAAGGAAATATAGCGATACTTTCTGGATGCGATCGGCTAAGGCAGAAATGGATGAGCCTTATCAATATAATCCAGAAAAAGTGCTTGTTTCTGGTGGAATAAACAGAACTCAGGTTATTTCAATGAACAACGAGAGCTGGAGAACATTCAATATGGCTGGTGAAACAGCTGATAGTAAAGTTAGATTTTCAGGGAAATTAGCTCATAAGGTTCCTGAAAAAGTAAGTAGTGGGAGTGAAGAACGTGGATAAGAAGGAAATCAGGCTAGTAATTTCAGGAACGTATTCTACAGGAAAGACCACTACTACAACAGCATTATCTATAGCGACGGGAATTCCTCTGATTAATGCGTTATCTGCAAGAGAAATTTTAACTGATTTGTATCCCGGTCGTCGTTTTCAAGATATGAATGCTACAGAACTATTAGCACTTGGACTCAAACGAATGGAAGAAAGAATTAGAGAAGAAATGGCACTTTATCAAACTTCTGGAAGCTTTATTTCAGATGGATCTGTAATGAACGAATGGATATATGGAACAGTAAGGATGAAGGTTGGTATAAACCCTGGATCATCCTTTTCTCACAGAATGGCAAAAGCCGTACTAGGGTTGCCAGCTCGTGGTTTTTTCAAAAAATATTTGGATGCTTATGGACAAGTCGCCAATCAACATGCAAAACAGTGGTATACAGATACAGTTCACTTGCCAATAGAGTTCGAAATGGAGTCAGATGGACATCGCCTAGTTTCAGAAAAATATCGAATGTTATCAGATCAAGAATTAAAAAATGCATTCATCAGTATTGGTTTAGAACCTAAGCTTGTAATGGGGAGTCAAGTCGAACGTGTCAAGAAAATTGTTGAGTTGTATCATCTTCCCTTAGTAGTTCCTGTTGAAGAAGCTGTGAAGCTAGCAGAAACAAGAATTCAAAAAAATCGAGAAACTGTTGCTCAAAGGATTATTGAACAATATTCAGAACCTGGATTAAAAGAGAAATTTTTGATCATGACAAAATATTAGTTAGCTTTATGGGCTTGCATCTCAGAAGAAAGATAAAACCAGAATGTGCCAAAGAACGTCACAATCCTGTTTTCCTATTTTTCGTCAATGTAAAATGGCTCATTCAGTTTTAAAAATTAGGAGGATATAATGCTAGAATTTAAAAATATTAGTAAAGAGTATGAGGTAGGAGACCAAAAGGTAAAAGCGCTGGATGATGTAAGTTTTACAATTGAAAAGGGGAAATTCACTGTCATTTTAGGACCCTCTGGATCAGGGAAAAGTACGATGCTGAATTTATTAGGGGGAATGGATCGTGCTTCAAGAGGGGGCTTTTGTTTTGATGGACGAGATATAACGAAGCTAAATGACTTTGAATTGTCCGTTTACCGCAGAGATGTTGTAGGGTTCGTTTTTCAATTCTATAATCTTATACCTAGTTTAACTGCGTATGAAAATATTGCTATTGCAGCACAATTAACAGGAAATCAAGATAAGGCAGAAAATTATTTGAAAAGAGTAGGGTTAGAGCATAGAAAAAATAATTTTCCAACACAAATGTCTGGAGGTGAAATGCAGCGTGTGTCGATTGCTAGAGCTTTAGCAAAGTCGCCAGAATTATTGCTTTGTGATGAACCTACAGGGGCTCTAGATTCAGGCACAGGAATAAAAATCATGGAAATTCTAAGAGAAGCGGCTAATGATTCCAACACAGCGGTTGTTATGGTAACACATAATGCAGAATTCGCCAGTATCGCTCACAAAGTAATTCGTCTGCATGATGGCAATGTTGCGTCTATTGAAGAAAATCCTCATCCAATCGATGTACAGGAGGTTCAATTATAGTGAGTTTTCTAAATCTAAAATTAAGACGTGATATTTTTAAAAATTGGACTCAGTTTTTCTCGGTATTTTTAATGTCATTTTTAAGTGTTTTAGTATTTGTTGGATTGCAAGGAGCATGGGGCGGCTTAGAGAAAAGTTTGGATAATTTTACCACAACAGCTAATTTAGCAGATTCTTGGGTATATAGTACTGGTTTTACAAATGAAGATATTGAAAAAATTAGTGAACTTTCTGGAGTAGAGAAGGTCGTTGAAAAAACACAGATCAAAGTAACCGATATAAGAGATGATACTCGAGAAAAATATTTATCAGTGGATACATACTCTAGCGATAACTTATCAACACCTTTTCTAACAGAGGGACATGAATTACCTACGAAAGAGGAAGAAGGAATTTGGCTAAATAAGGAATATGCTACTGAAAATAGCATCGCAGTGGGAGATGCTATTCAATTAAAATACAGGGAGCATCAAGTCAAATTAAACGTAAAAGGGTTTATTCAATCTCCAGAAAAAATTTACTATACTGGTACACAAGAATTTATTGCCCCTAATTATTCGGACTATGGCTATGGAATTATTTCACAGAGAACCTTACAGCAGAACTTTCAGTACCGAGGTCCCTCTAATGTAATTGGAATGAGAAACGCTAAGAATGATATTCGTAAAAATATTGAAAGTATCTTAGGAGTAAAACAGATTGCTTATTATAATAGGGAAACATTAAATGAGGTAGCAAACGCTTTAGATCGAGTTGGACAAATTCGTAATTTATCGTATATGTTCTCATTTATCTTTATCTTACTTGCAATTTTAGCCATGTATACAACTATCAGAAGGCTAATTGAATCTCAAATAAAGGAAATTGCTGTATTGAAGGCATTGGGATTTTCCAATCTTAGTATAGGTGTTCATTATGCTAGTTATGGTTTTTTAATTGGAGGAGGAGGAGCTGTTCTTGGTGCATTAGTATCTCCATTACTGTCTTGGTTTGTTTTGAATACGCAAAAAGACATGTTTTCAATTCCTGAATGGACGATTTCGTATAACTATACTTCGTTGATTGTTATTTCGATTGTTGTCTTTACGTGTGTGTTATCAGCTTTCTTAGCTTCCAGAGAAGCAAGAATAGGGTTGCCAGTATTATTTCTTCGAGGAGGAAATACAAAAAATGTTCATTCTATTATTCTTGAAAAAATGCCCTTCTTATGGAATGCATTAAGTTTTGAAAATAGATGGGCTTTTAGAGATGCGGCTATTAATAGAGTCAGGATGTTAATGGGAATTATTGGTGTAGCTGGTGGAATGATGTTGCTTACAGCTGGCTTTGGTATGCCGGAATCGATCAATCATTTAGTAGATAAAGCATATAATCAAGATTTTACTTATGATAGAAGACTAGAAACGACAAACTTTGACGCGTTGAACGATGAATTTGACGGACAAAGTGTACAAATTTTACCAGCTAGATATACGCCAGATGACGGATACAATCGTTTGCTGATCATTATAAGCAAAGGCTCATTTGTAAATATGAGAACAAAAGATAATAAAACTGTATCGAATGACGGAATCTATTTGACTAATGGGTTTGCAGAAAGAGCTAACTTAAAAGTAGGAAATAAAGTTAAGGTACGATCTTCCTTAGATACGAATGATTATGAGTTTGAAGTCAAAGGGATTATTACTAGCGAAACGAACCAAGGCGCTTATATTATGCAAGAAACTTGGGAGAAAGCGGGTGGGAAATTTGCGCCACATACTTTATTAGTAGGAGCAAATCTAGCAGTATCAGAACTAAAAAATAATTCGAATGTAGAATCAGTGATTAACATAGTGGATCAAAAAGAAAACGCATATGAATTCGTTGAAAGCTTAAGTAGTATTTTCATGATGATCGTGGTATTTGCTATATTGTTGGTTGTAGTGGTTTTATATAATTTAGGAACACTGAATTTTGTTGAAAGAACAAGAGACTATGCGACATTAAGAGTACTTGGTTTTCATAAGAAAGAGCTAAGAAGAATTACAATGATCGAGAACCTATTTACAACAGTAATCGGTTGGCTCATTGGAATCCCATTAGGATTATGGTTTTTAGATCAGTATGTTAAAACTTTTTCAACAATACACTTAGAATATACTTCTTATATAGGCGTACTCAATTTGACATTCGCTTCACTTATCGTGTGGGGGTGTTCATTAACAACAACTTTCTTTGTTGGAAGAAGAATACAAAAGCTTGATATGGTGGAGTCATTAAAGGGTGTAGACTAAAAAAATAAGAGTTAGGAACAATACACACTCAGTGTAATTCCTAACTCTTATTCTTGTTAACTAATTTCTTTTCAAAGGCAAATGAATAATAAATGAGGTCCAACGATTATCAGATGTTGCATAGATATATCCTCCATGTAATGCAATAATGCTTTGTGCAATAGCTAGACCAAGACCTGTTCCACCTGTTTCTTGCGAACGTGATTCTTCTACCCGATAAAAACGATCAAATAATTGATCTAAAGATTTCTTAGGGATAGGTGGACCATCGTTTCTAACAGCAATTACAGCTTCAGTTCCAACTTTTTCTACATCAATGACGATATTTTTACCACCTTTTCCATATTTAAGCGCATTTGATAAGAGATTATTGAAAACACGCACTAACTTTTCAGTATCTCCATCCATTTTGATTGAAGCCGGATTGGCATTGACTTGAATAATCATGTCATTTTTGTCTGCTTCAAGCTCAAAATCAGCAGCAAGTTGCTCAATTAGTTGGGCCATGTCAAAATTGATTGAATTGATTGGGACAGATGGCTGACGAACTTTTGTATATTCAAAGAGATCGTCAACAAGTAGTTTCATCTGTTTTGCTTTTACATAAGCTGTATGTGTGTATTTCAGTAAATCCTCTTGATTATGAAATTGCCGATCTTCAATCAAACCTAAATAACCTATAATAGAAGTTAAAGGTGTTCTGATGTCATGACTGACATTTGTGATCAACTCATCTTTTGATTTTTCGATTTTTCGCTCATCTTCGATAGCCGCAACAGTACTATCAACTAAACCATTAATACTGGTAACAACTTTAGCCAAGTCACCGCTTAACTCGAAAGGAATGCGATGGTCGTAATTACCGTCTGCAATATAATGCAACTCACTGATGATGTGACGTAATTGCATTTGACGATAACGCCGAATCAAACGCCAATACAATACACTAACATCAACGATAAAGAAAATCGGGATTACGAACTTGCTTAAACTCCAAAATAAATCCGTATTTAGCTCTTGAGCGAAAGCACCTTTAGTTGCCCAAATGATTCCTTGTAGTGTCTGACTACCACTAAGCAGAACTGTAATTGAAACATTTAATAGAAGTAACAGGATAATCGTAACGATTCCCTCAGCTAATAATTCACTGATTTCTTTAGATGTTAATGTGATTCTCTTTTGCTTTTCGATCTTCTTTTGTCTAACGAGCATCGATCTTATATCCAACTCCCCAAACTGTTTGAATGACTTTTTCTCCACCAGTTGCTTCTTCTATTTTATCTCTTAAGTGGCTAACATGAACCATCACTGTTTTTGCAGAGACGATGCTTTCTTGTTGCCACACGCGTTCGAAAATTTCGTCTGCACTAAAAACACGGTTCGGATGACTAGCTAATAGATATAAGATCCCAAATTCTAATGCAGTTAGCTGGATTTCCTTTCCATCAACTGTCTTTACTTCGTGAGAGTCTTTATTGATAATTAGTGAGCCGATTTCAAGTACATCTGGTTCATCAGCTTTTTGTTGCATTTGGCTACGTCGTAAAATAGATTTAACTCGAGCCATAACTTCCAGTGGATTGAATGGCTTTGTAACATAATCATCTGCACCAGCAACTAGTCCTTTGATTTTGTCCATATCCGTTGTTTTAGCAGTTAACATAATGATTGGAATTTGAGATTCCTTTCGTAACTCTTTCACAACTTGCATACCGTCCATGATTGGCATCATTATATCTAGTATAAGTAGATCAATATCTGAAATAGTCCGAATTTTCGATAAAGCCTCTTTTCCATCATAAGCTTTAACGACTTCATAGCCTTCGTTGTGAATATAAATACTCAGTAGTTCTACAATCTCTTTATCATCATCAGCAACTAAAATTTTCATATCATTCATTTCCTCCATATATATAGTAGAATTCTTCTTCTTCATTCTAACAAAAAAATAGAAAAATTGACAAAAACAAAGAGAAGTTACGGTAAATTTAGAATATGTTACCAAAAATTAAGAAATAGGGGGAAAAGAGCTGGTTTTTTGCTCAAAAGCGAACAATAAAGAACAAAAGGAATAAAACAATCGGGAACGAAAAAAAATTTAAAAAAAGTGCAAATTTTAGTTGACCTAAGCCTATAATCTTGGTATATTATATCTTGTCGCAAGGCACTGATGAAACACGCCAAACGATAGATATAACATAACAGTCCGAGTTTGAAAAAAAATTTTGACAATCAGCGAAATAGTTGTTGACAAACAATAACTAACCTGATAAACTAGTGAAGTTGTCATGAGAAACAACGGCAACAAAGCGGAAATAAAATAACATTTCAAGTTCAAAAAAACTTGGAAAATCAGGAAGAA
>NZ_CP013655.1:1220312-1252612 GCF_001465345.1 Enterococcus rotai
GCGCCGATTGTAGTGAAGGGTTTCCCTTTGTGAGAGTAGGACGTCGCCACGCTAAAGTGTTGTCTTGGAGGTTTAGCTCAGCTGGGAGAGCACCTGCCTTACAAGCAGGGGGTCGGCGGTTCGATCCCGTCAACCTCCATTTTTTGAGCCGTTAGCTCAGTTGGTAGAGCATCTGACTTTTAATCAGAGGGTCGCAGGTTCGAGCCCTGCACGGCTCATAGGAATATTTTGCGGGTGTGGCGGAATTGGCAGACGCACTAGATTTAGGATCTAGCGCCTTACGGCGTGGGGGTTCAAGTCCCTTCACCCGCATTTTTAGTCTCGTTTAATACTTGGCGAATACGCCGGCTTAGCTCAGTTGGTAGAGCATCTGATTTGTAATCAGAGGGTCGAGGGTTCAAATCCTTTAGCCGGCATCCAAATTGCGGAAATAGCTCAGTGGTAGAGCACCACCTTGCCAAGGTGGGGGTCGCGGGTTCGAACCCCGTTTTCCGCTTAGCTTGTTCGCCGGGGTGGCGGAACTGGCAGACGCACAGGACTTAAAATCCTGCGGTGAGTGATCACCGTACCGGTTCGATTCCGGTCCTCGGCATTGCAGTGACATACAGATGTATGACATGTAGCACCCATAGCTCAACTGGATAGAGTGCTTGACTACGAATCAAGAGGTTAGGGGTTCGACTCCCTTTGGGTGCATAGTTGATAGGTTTGACTGCGGATTAGAAGGTTAGGTGTATTAGTTCCTTTTAAACGTTTAGTCTTTTTTTATTATTATAGCTACGGGAAGTAGCTCAGCTTGGTAGAGCACTTGGTTTGGGACCAAGGGGTCGCAGGTTCGAATCCTGTCTTCCCGATTGAAAGAACAGAGTAATTGCTCTGTTCTTTTTTGTTCTAATAAAATACCCAAGGCGTTATCTATATTTACTTTTTCTTATCAAATCAGGCATTCCACTTTATTAAACAGTTGAAGTTATGTATAATTAAGGTCAGTATTAGTCAAGGGAAAAGGATGAGTGTGATGAGTAATCAAAATACTTCGGATTTAATAGAAGCATATCTAAAGAAGATTCTTGAAGAGAGCAGTAAAATTGAGATTCGCAGAGCCGAAATGGCTCATTTATTCAATTGTGTTCCATCCCAGATTAATTATGTTATCAATACACGCTTTACAATTCAACGCGGCTATTCTGTTGAAAGTAAACGTGGTGGCGGTGGTTACATTCGAATCGCCAAGGTTCAAATTTCTGATAGTGATCAATTGTTAAAACAGATTGCTCAGTTTACAGGCAATGAACTTTCAGAAAAAGATGCACTGATTTTTATACAAAAGTTGTACGAAGAAGAAGTGATCACCAAAAGAGAAGGAAACCTGATGTTGTCAGTTCTTGGAAAACAAGTTCTAGGCAAAGCAGGATCAAATGAAGATTATTTACGTGCTCAATTGATGCATTCATTTTTAGAACGTTTGAGTTACGAGGAGGAATGATAATATGGATGAATTATTTACAGAAAGTGCCAAGGCAGTCTTAGCCATTGCACAAGAAGAAGCAAAATATTTTAGGCATCAATCTGTTGGATCAGAGCATTTGCTATTGGCATTAGTTTTGGAGCCAAATGGAATTGCTGGGAAATCATTGCGCCAGTTGAATGCTGATAAAAACGATATTCGTGAAGAAATCGAACACTTAACGGGTTATGGTACTGTAAAAGCCTATCCTAAAGGTTCATACTTGCCTTATTCTCCTCGTGCAAAGCAAATTTTTGCATATGCTGGTGATGAAGCCAAGCGTTTAGGTGCACCAAATATTGGTACAGAACATATTTTATTAGGGTTATTAAGAGATGAAGATATACTAGCATCACGTATTTTATTGAATCTGGGCTTAAGTTTATCCAAAATGCGCCAGCTTTTAATGAAAAAAATCGGTATAACAGATCCACAAATGAGTGGTAATGTAGGACGTCGAAGAAATAATCAAGCTCAAAAGGCAACGCCAAAAGGAACACCAACATTAGATTCGTTAGCACGTGATTTAACAAAATTAGCTCGTGAAAAAAATCTTGATCCAGTAGTTGGACGTTCACAAGAAGTTAGACGTTTGATTCAAATTTTAAGCCGTCGTACAAAAAATAACCCTGTTTTAGTTGGAGAACCTGGTGTTGGTAAAACAGCGATTGCTGAAGGGTTAGCACAAAAAATCGTAAATGGTGAAGTGCCAGAAGATATGCAAGAAAAACGCTTGATGATGTTGGATATGGGCGCTTTAGTAGCTGGTACTAAGTATCGTGGAGAGTTTGAAGATCGTCTCAAAAAGGTAATCGATGAGATTTACCAAGATGGCGAAGTCATTTTATTTATTGATGAATTGCATACTCTGATTGGTGCAGGTGGTGCTGAAGGTGCAATCGATGCATCAAATATTTTAAAACCAGCACTTGCAAGAGGTGAGTTGCAAACAATCGGTGCAACAACATTAGATGAATATCAAAAGTATATCGAAAAAGATTCTGCTTTAGAACGACGCTTTGCTCGTGTACAAGTTGATGAACCAACACCAGAAGAGGCAGAAGAGATTCTAAAAGGGTTACGATCTCGATATGAAGAACATCATGGTGTGGAGATTACAGATGATGCACTTCATGCAGCAGTTCAATTATCTGTACGCTATATCAATTCTCGTCAGTTACCAGATAAAGCAATCGATTTGATGGATGAGTCTTCAGCTAAAGTTCGCTTGGATTTAGCGGATGAACCTTCTGAAATCAATAACTTACGTTTAGAAATTGCTCGTTTGGTTCAAGAAAAAGAAGAAGCCATTCAATCTCAGTCTTTTGAAAGCGCAGCTAGATTACGTCAAAAAGAGAAAAAATTAGCTCGAAAATTAGAAAATATTCTCTTATTAGAAGAAAAAGAGGCTTCTGGTTACGCAAATCGGGTAACAGAAGAAGATGTTGCGAATGTTGTTTCACAATGGACAGGTGTACCTTTACAGCAATTAGAGAAAAAGGAAAGTGAACGATTGCTTGAATTGGAAAGTATCTTACATCATCGAGTAGTCGGACAAGATGAAGCGGTTCAAGCTGTGTCGCGTGCGATTCGCAGAGCCCGTAGTGGTTTGAAAGATCCAAATCGACCAATTGGTTCATTTATGTTTTTAGGACCAACCGGTGTTGGTAAAACAGAACTTGCAAAAGCTTTAGCTGAAACCATGTTTGGTAGTGAGGATGCTCTTGTTCGGGTAGATATGTCTGAGTTTATGGAAAAATACAGTACTAGTCGTTTGATTGGTTCCCCTCCAGGTTACGTCGGGTATGAAGAAGGCGGTCAGTTAACCGAAAAAATTCGTCAAAAACCGTATTCTGTTATTTTACTGGATGAGGTAGAAAAAGCTCATCCTGATGTCTTCAATATCTTGTTACAAGTGTTGGACGATGGTCACTTAACAGATTCTAAAGGACGAAAAGTAGACTTTAGAAATACAATTTTGATTATGACATCAAACATTGGCGCAACGGCGATTCGTGATGAAAAAAATGTTGGTTTCAATGTTCAGGATCTAACGAAAGATTACGGTGCAATGCAAAAACGGATCATGGAAGAGCTGAAAAAAGCCTTCCGCCCAGAATTTTTGAACCGTGTGGATGAAACAGTTGTTTTCCGTTCATTGGATCAGGAAGAAATTCACGAAATCGTGAAAATCATGAGTAAATCGATTATTCAGCGTTTAAGAGAACAGGATGTTAATGTAAAAATCACAGCAGCAGCGATTGAAGTGATTGGAAAAGTCGGTTTTGATCCAGAATACGGTGCACGCCCAATTCGTAGAGCTTTACAAAAAGAAGTAGAAGATCGTTTAAGTGAAGCATTACTTTCTGGTCAAATTCATCTTGGAGATAAAGTGACGATTGGCGCAAGTAAGGGCAAGATTACATTAAATGTTAAATCACCCAAACCAGAGCAAGTATTACAAACAATTTAAAGCTAAAATCAATAATTCGCTGTGCAAAACGAATCTGTTTTGTACAGCTTTTTTTCTTAAAAAAAAGTAAGCGAACACTCTTTATTTTGTGAAAAATGAGCGTTAAAATAAAGAGAGTCTATTGGAAAGTTTGTGAACCTGTGCTACTATAAAACAGTTGTGAGAAGACTGTGTAAAAAGATAAAAGCATTGCTGTTAGATGAATTTGTAAAAGGATTGAATGATTCTGTTCAGCTTTTGAGATATCTAGCTTCATGGGCTAGCTCTTCGGAAAAAAGATAAATATGAATAGTGGCAAAAAACACCACCATCCCTATTTCCTATTTTTCAGTCAGAGCTGAACAAGCCCATTCAGCTTTTAAAATTATCTAGCTTCATGAACCAGCATCTCGGAAAAAAGATAAAATTAGCCTGTGACAAAGAACGTCACATTCAAATTTCCCTATTTTTCAGTCGATGCTAAGCGGGTTCATTCAGCTTTTAAAGGAGGATACAAAATGATAGAACTTATTGCGACTGCTGAATCTGTTGAACAAGCAGATGCGTTATTAGCAGTAGGGGTAGATACTTTATACATTGGAGAAGAGATGTTCGGGTTGCGTTTGCCAACGTCATTTTCTCGTGAGGAACAGCGTATTATTACAGAAAAGGCCCATCATGCAGGAAAAAAAGTGACTGTTGCGCTAAATGGGATCATGCATCCGGAAAAAATGAAGAAGGTCCCGGAATATTTGACTTTTTTACAAGAAATCAATGTTGATCAAATAACTGTTGGAGATCCAGGGGTAGTATTTGTTTTGCAGCGTGATGGAATCGATATTCCGTATATTTATGATGGAGAAACCTTAGTAACTAGCTCTCGTCAAATTAATTTCTGGGCAAAACGTGGATCGATCGGTGCAGTTTTGGCTCGTGAAGTTCCTTTTGAAGAAATGAAAGCAATGAAGGATAATTTGATGGTTCCAGCTGAGGTCCTTGTGTATGGTGCTACATGTATTCATCAATCAAAACGACCATTGTTGCAAAATTACTATAATTTTACTAAAAATGATGAATCAGCCAGTAAAGAGCGTGGCCTATTTATATCTGAGCCTAAAAAAGAAGAAACGCACTATTCCATTTATGAAGACAGTCATGGTACCCATATTTTTGCAGATAATGATGTAAATTTAATTGGTGAATTGGACAAGCTTCATGAACATAATTACACAAAGTGGAAGCTTGATGGCATTTATGCGCCTGGAGAAAATTTTGTGAACGTTGCAAAGCTATTTGCAGATGCTAAGGAAAAAATAGAAGCTGGACTTTGGTCGAGTGAGCAAGCACAAGTGGCAATTGAACAAATAGAAGCTCTTCATCCAGAAAATCGTGGTTTAGATATCGGGTTCTTTGATTTGGATCCAGACGAGATAAAATAAGGAGAAAAAAACATATGACAAATGAACGAACACTGAAGCGTCCTGAGGTCTTAGCACCAGCAGGGACGCTAGAAAAACTAAAAACAGCTATTCACTATGGCGCCGATGCAGTCTATATTGGTGGCAATGCTTACGGTCTACGTAGTCGTGCAGGAAATTTCACAAAAGAAGATATGATTGAAGGAGTAGCTTTCGCCAACGAACATGGAGCAAAAGTTTATGTAGCAGCAAATATGGTTACGCATGAAGGAAATCAAGAAGGAGCAGGAGACTTTTTCAGAGAAATTCGTGATGTTGGGATTTCAGCAGTCATTGTTTCTGATCCAGCTTTGATTGAAATTTGTGCAGCGGAAGCGCCAGGCTTGCCGATCCATTTATCTACACAAGCATCAGCGACAAACTATGAAACATTAGAGTTTTGGAAAAACGAAGGATTAGAACGTGTGGTGTTAGCACGTGAAGTATCAATGGACGAAGTCGCAGAAATCCGCAAAAATACAGATGTGGAAATTGAAGCGTTTATTCATGGGGCAATGTGTATTTCTTATTCTGGTAGATGTACGTTGTCTAATCATATGTCGATGCGGGATGCGAATCGTGGTGGTTGTTCACAATCTTGTCGTTGGAAATACGAGCTTTATGATATGCCTTTTGGCGCTGAACGTACAAGTTTGACTGATAAAGGTGAAGTTGAAGAAGAATTTTCGATGAGCGCAGTGGATATGGCAATGATCCAACATATTCCTGAATTGATCCAAAATGGTGTTGATAGCTTTAAAATCGAAGGCCGAATGAAGTCGATTCACTACGTTTCTACAATAGCAAATGTCTACAAAAAAGCGGTTGATACGTATATGGAAGATCCTGAAAATTATGAGTGCAAACAAGAATGGATCGATGAGCTTTGGAAAGTAGCGCAAAGAGAGCTTTCAACTGGTTTTTATTACCATGTACCAACCGATGAAGAACAGTTATTTGGAGAACGTCGCAAGATCCCGCAATATAAATTTATCGGGGAAGTGATGGCGTATGATCCCGAAACAAAAGTCGCAACGATTCGTCAAAGAAATCATTTTAGTGTAGGCGACGAAATTGAATTTTACGGTCCTGGGTTCAAACACTTCCATCAAACAGTAGATGTTATGTATAATGAAGAGGACGAGTCAATCGATCGAGCACCAAATCCAATGATGATTTTAACAATGCCAGTTGAAGAACCAGTAGTAGTTGGTGATATGATTCGTAAAAAGAAATAAATAATTTGAGTGAGGGATTGGCTGTTACAGCTTGTCCCTTTCATTGCAGAAAGGATAAGTGAACAATGACAAAACAATATGATTATATCGTAATCGGCGGTGGCAGTGGTGGAATTGCTTCTGCTAATCGTGCAGGGATGCACGGGGCCAAGGTTTTATTGATTGAAGCGGCTGATATTGGCGGAACTTGTGTGAATGTTGGTTGTGTCCCTAAAAAAGTAATGTGGCAAGCAAGCTCAATGATGGAAATGATCAAACGAGATACAGCAGGGTATGGAATGGATGTAGAGGTAAAATCCTTCAGCTTTGAAAAGCTCGTTCAAAATCGTGAGGCGTACATTGATAATCTACATGCGGCTTACCATCGTGGGTTAGATAGTAATAATGTAGAAGTTTTAGCAGAGTATGCAACGTTTGTTGATGATCACACAGTCGAAGCAGGAGGCGAACGTTATACAGCTCCTAATATTTTGATTGCAACTGGTGGACGTCCTAAAAAATTAGGAATTCCAGGTGAAGAATATGCGATCGATTCTAATGGCTTTTTTGCTTTAGAAGAATTACCAAAACGAGTAGTCTTCGTTGGAGCAGGCTACATAGCTGCTGAACTTGCTGGAACTATTCACGGATTAGGATCTGAGACACATTGGGCATTTAGAAAAGACCGTCCATTACGAGGTTTCGATGAAATGTTATCAGAAAAAGTAGTTGAGCATTATGCTGAAGATGGCATGCATATTTATCCTCATTCAACTCCTCGTTCGATTGAAAAGTTTGAATCAGGAGAATTGATGATCACTTTTGAAAACGGCACTAAAATCACAGCTGATAGTATTGTATTTGGAACTGGTCGTCAACCTAATACAGATACGTTAGGGCTAGAAAATACACATGTTGAGCTGACAGATCAAGGCTATGTAAAAGTGGACAAATTCCAGAATACAACACAAACTGGTATTTACGCTGTTGGCGATGTGATTGGCAAAATTGATTTAACACCCGTGGCGATTGCTGCAGGACGAAGATTATCAGAGCGTTTATTCAACGGGAAAGAAAATGAGTATTTAGATTATGAAACAATTCCGACTGTGGTCTTTACGCACCCAACAATTGCTACAGTTGGTTTAACTGAAAAAGAAGCCGAAGAAAAATATGGGGATGAAAATATCAAAATCTACCAATCGACTTTTACACCAATGTATTTTGCTTTGGGTGAGTATCGTCAAAAATGCGATATGAAACTAGTGTGTGTCGGCGAAGAAGAGAAAATCGTTGGACTGCATGGGATTGGCTTAGGGGTTGATGAAATGTTGCAAGGTTTTGCAGTAGCAATCAAAATGGGGGCTACGAAAAAAGATTTTGATAATACTGTGGCAATTCACCCGACAGGTTCGGAAGAATTTGTAACGATGAGATAAAAGAACACGGATAAAACGTCAAACGTTTTATCCGTGCTTTTTTTAATTTGTTCGTGCAAGAATGGCTTGTGTGATTTCTAAGAGCTCATCCTTAGCTTTAGAGGAAGTTTCAGGTAGCTTCTGAATACCTTTTAAAGCTTGCTGCGTATATTTTTGTGCAAGCTTTTGGGCTTTCTCAACTCCGCCAAATGAATGAACTAATTCATAGATTTTATTTGTTTCAGAGTCAGTCAATGTTTCACCTTTTTTCAAATAAGGAAGTAGGGTGTCTCGTCCGTCTTCTAATGCATATAAAAGCGGCAATGAATAGATTCCCTGACGGACATCTTCCAACACAGGTTTTCCGATTTGTTCTGGACTTTGGGTATAATCTAAAACGTCATCGATAATTTGAAAAGCAATCCCAATGTTTTCACCGATTTTTCCGCAATTTTTGGCAAAACGTTCAGTTGTTCCACTTTCATAAGCGCCAACAAAGCAGCTTAGTGAAAAAAGTTCAGCAGTTTTACCAGAAATATTTTCTAAGTATTGATCAATCGTCATATCAAGATTATAACGATTATCCATTTGTCCCAGCTCACCACTTAATATTTTTTCCATACTCCGTGAATTTAACTGGATACTTTTTAAAGAAGAAGAGTAGTCAGCAAGTAACTTGAAACAGCTGACAAACAAATAATCACCCGCATAAACAGCTGTGCTATTGCCAAATTGAGAACGAATAGTTGGTAAACTACGTCTGATATCAGCATCGTCTACGATATCGTCATGAATCAATGTTGCAGTGTGCAATAATTCAATCGCTGCCGCTAAAGCAACAGCCTTTTTGGGTTCTCTTTTTTCGCCAAACTGTGAAAATAAAAGCTGATAAGCTGGACGAAGTAACTTACCGCCGGAATGGATCATCGACATGACTGCATCTTCGACATCTTTATTTTTTAGATCAACACTATTTTCCATCAATTTTAACGTATTGTTTAATTCTTTTGCTAGTTCAGGATATTTTTTCCACATGGGATGAATGTTCATAAGATGACTCCTTTGATTGTACTCAGTCAGAATAAAATATTATTGAAAATATTGGCTCCATTTATGTTTGGTTGTTGATTCGTAATTTAGCTGAAATTGGCGTAGAGTTTGAACGTGGCGCAGTAGGTAATTTGCTGCAATCCCGATTGCAATTCCGGATAATAAGCCGAAAAAAGAAAGGAAAGGCAGATAAAGCATAGGAGCCCATGATTGAGCAAAGAAACAAGTGGTTAATAATTGCCCAACATTGTGTAAAAATCCACCTGCCGCACTAATTCCAATAATGCTGACGCGTTTAGGACCTAACTGCATGATGAGTAGCATTCCTAAATAGCTAAGTAAGGCACCACTGGCGCTATAAAAGAAAGTGGAAATCGTTCCGCCAAGCAGTGTCGTTAAAATTAGACGCATACAGACCAAAAAGAAACTATCTCTTTTTCGCATTGTAAAAATAGCAATGATGGTAATTAGATTAGCCAGTCCTAGTTTAGCACCAGGGGCAAAAGCAAAAGGATAAGGAATCATATTTTCAATCAATCCAATGATCACACCTTGTGCGACTAACATGGAAATATAGATGTTTTTTTGTAATTTACTCATAATATACTGACAGTGTTTAATAAATCAAACTGCCATCCTCACTCCCATCAGAAGCCTCAACTGTGATGAATAAATTATGGGGCAAACAGGCAATAGGTGTTTCTCCTGCTTTAGATATCCAACCTCGTTGTACGCAAATTTGATCTCCGCAATTTGATTCTACCATGCGGATTTTATCACCACTGACTTCGATCAAGTTATAGTCTCCATCAGAGTCTTCGTATTTGTATGTATATGTGGGGCCACCTTCTTTTAAATCGAAGACTTTGATTACTTCACCATCCACTTTTAGTACTGCTTGTTTTGTCGCGTCATCTTGTGCAGTGTTTTGCATGCTAAATACTGCAAGGGGCAAGAAAGAACTGAGAATCAAGAAAACAATGATTACAATATCCCACGGACGTATATAGCTTTTTTTGACAAATTCTTTGATGTCCATTTCTATCCTCTCCCTTGTAGTGTTTATTTTCTTATATTCTATCATAATGAGAAAAGAAAGTTCTAGGAGCAAACCTAGAACTCTCTTAGATTTTTACTATAAGAAGTAATTATTTACTGCCATATCTGGACTTAGGTGTTCCGTACCACCATTTACCTAGTGTACGTTGAACCCAAGGGATAACCCAGCGGTCTAAACCAAGTGCACGTCCAGAACCATTCATTAAAGCGAAGGCTACAAAGATAAACCAAATGTTTACCCAATAGAACATACCTGAAAGACAGAAGGCAATTGTTAAACCAATTGTAGCAGCGCTACTTAACCAAGTGAATAATCCAGCGATCAATGCTAAAGCAATTAGTACTTCAACGATTGTCATGAATTTTTGCATGAACAATGCCACTTCTTGGTTAGGCATCATGAATTTCATAACACTTTCGAACCATTTAGGCATATGATCGAACACTTGCATTGGTTCTTCACCGTATGCATAGCTTAAACCAAACTGAGCAGCTTTAGCTGTTGTTTCAGTTGCTTCAGCACCACCACCTGCAGCAGATGCACCTGTTGTTACTTGTTCTTGTAACCAAGGGAATGGGAAGGCAACTTTATCAGTAAACCATGAACCATCACCAAACCAAGTGCTTGGTTTCAAGTAATCGCCAGTACCGACAATTTTCTTCATCGATTCGACTAACCAAACCATACCGTAGAATACACGTAAAGGAACGCTCCATAAAACATTACCATAACGTGAAGAATGTCCACGTGTTACATTACGGTCATCTTTAATATGGAAGAATTCGTGCATAATATATTGGAACATGTAATAACCAGAACGGATGTCAAAGAAATATTTCAAGTTAACGATGTGTTTCATGATGATCGCTAAGAAACCGCTCAGGTGGATTTTATCAAATAAGTTTGCGACACCCC
Source organism: Enterococcus rotai (assembly GCF_001465345.1). NCBI lineage: Bacteria > Bacillati > Bacillota > Bacilli > Lactobacillales > Enterococcaceae > Enterococcus > Enterococcus rotai. Next base: position 1,231,389 of record NZ_CP013655.1, read on the forward strand.
ATTTAGCGCCAACAGAAACCATGAATCCTTGATAATTTCCTTTGAATTTGTGTTTTTCACTGCCTTTGATGTCCGCTACGATATTTGCCGCAGCTGTATGACCTGTTTGTTCAGCAGCTTGAACGATTTGTGGTGTCGGTGTTTCAGGGAATTCTTCGTAATAGACCAAGTCACCAACGATATAAATGTTTTTGTCTTCGTAGCCTTTCGCTTGCATGTATTCATTTGCAATCAAACGATTACCACGAGCTGACTCTAAACCGAAGTCAGCAGCGTCAGAAGTTGCTTTAACACCAGCAGTCCAGATCAATGTGTGTGTTGGAACTGTAGAACCATCTTTTAATTTGATATGATCTGCAGCTACTTCAACGATTGGTGCGTTAAGCAACAATTTCACATTTTTCTTCTCTAAGTAACGTTCAGCTTTTGCTGCATCATTACGAGAAAGCATGTTTAAGATTGTCGGCATTGCTTCAACGACCATTAAAGTAAATTCATTAGGGTCAAGTTTAAATTCTTTTGCAAGACGATCTTTCCAGTCGATCAATTCGCCGACCATTTCAATACCAGTAAATCCTGAACCACAGACAACAAATGTTAGCATCGCTTTACGAACTTCTGGATCTGGTTCGATTGCTGCTTTTTCAACTGTTTCCAAGATATGTTCACGAATTTTCAGAGAGTTTTCAAAAGACCATAGAGTAAAACCATGTTCTTTAACCCCAGGAGTACCAAAATCATTTGGCTCGCCACCCATACCGATAATCAATTGGTCAAATTCATAAGAACCTAACTCTGTTTGAACAACTTTTTTGTCTTTATCGATACCAGTTACAGTGTCAGTTACAAGAGTGACATTCTTTTTACGTGAGAATAAACGTTGTAGATCGTACTGAATGGCTGAAGGCTCAACGCGTCCTCCGGCTACTTCGTGCAGCTCAGTCATCATGGTGTGGTAAGAATGACGATCAATTAAAGTAATCTCAACGTCAGAATCTTTTTTCAATTTTTTGGCTAAAAATTTAGTAGCTGAAACTCCAGCATAACCAGCTCCCACAACGACAATTTTTTGCTTTGTCATTGATAATCCGCTCCTTAAAATAAATGAAATGAAAAATGATAATAATTACACAATCGAATTCATTATATAGCCATTTTTAGGTTTTGTCTAATAACAATTCTTAAATATAGGAAATAATTTTTTTTTATTAAAAAGTCGTGAAAAACGGGTGAATTTTTGTTTTTCTTTTATAACTTTAATTGACATAATTGGAAAATTCTATAGAATGTAAATTATATCACAAACAAAAATTGTGAATGTTTAAGAAAAGGAAAAGGTGAACAAAAATGAAAATGAACAAAATTGTAAAGGGCTTCACAGCTATCGCACTTTCATCTCTTTTATTAGCAGCATGTGGATCAGATCAAAAGAAAGACACAGCGAAATCTTCTGAATCAACTACTGCAACATCAAAAACAGCTGAATCTTCTACAGTAGCAGAAAAAGAAGCTGGTGCAGATTTACAAGATGGTACTTATAAATTAGAAGAAAAAAATGAATCTAATGGTTACCGTGCAACATTTGAAATGACTGTTAAAGACGGCAAAATCACTGAATCTAAATATGACAATATCAATGCTGATGGTAAATCAAAAGCAGATGATAAAGACTATGAAAAAAATATGAAAGACAAATCAGGCGTAGGCCCAGCTGAATACATCAAAGAATTAAACGATTCTTTTGTTAAAGCACAAAGCGCTGATGGCGTAGAAGTAGTAACTGGTGCGACTCACTCAAGTGAATCATTCCAAAACTATGCACAACAATTGATTCAAGCAGCTCAAGCTGGCGATACTAAAACAATCGAAATCGACAATGGTGCTGACCTTAAAGATGGTACGTATGCATTGAAAGAAAAAAATAATTCAAATGGCTACCATACTGAATTTTCAATCGTTGTAAAAGATGGTAAAGTAACAGAATCTAACTACGATAACGTGAATGATGAAGGCAAATCTAAAAAAGATGACGCTGACTACAACAAAAACATGAAAGACAAATCAGGTGTAGGCCCAGCTGAATACATTAAAACTTTAAACGAAGAATTAGTGAAAGCAATGAACGAAAAAGACGGTTCAGCTGCAAACGTAGAAGTAGTAACTGGTGCAACTCACAGTTCTCATTCATTCGTAATCTACGCTGAACAATTAGTGAATGCTGCTGAAAAAGGCGACACTAACGAAATCGTTGTAGACAACATTGTAATGAAAAAATAATTTTTCACATAAGTAAAACAAAAAAAGAAATGTGTGCAGAATTCAGAGATTGCTCTGAATTCTGCTTTTTGCTGTGAATCACTGCGACTGCTACGCAGAGTAGATGATGAACAGTACTTGGCGACCGAAGGGAGAGAAGTAACCGTACTAGGAATCACTGCGACTGCTACGCAGAGTAGATGATGAACAGTACTTGGCGACCGAAGGGAGAGAAGTAACCGTACTAGGAATCACTGCGACTGCTACGCAGAGCAGATGATGAACAGTACTTGGCGACCGAAGGGAGAGAAGTAACCGTACTAGGAATCACCCAATGCTTAACTCGCAAAAAACAGAGGTAACTGTATCTAGAAAAGTAAATGTCGGTCAAAAGAATAGCCCAACAGGCTCTGCCAGAGCAGATGATGAAAACAGTACAAGGCGACTGCAAGGAGCGTTGCTTCATTCTCTTAATGCGCAAATACCAAAAGTCTAAACAAATCACTGCATTCATTTCACTAAACCGTACCAATAACAGATAGAAAATCCTTTCCATTCAAGCGAAAAAGCGCTACTATAAATAAGACAATTTTTCTATGTAGAAAGAGGGATACGATGAAAAACAAAAAATCACTGATCATCTTAATGACAGTACTATTTTTAGCTGTCTTAGCAGGATGTAACTCAAAGGAGAAGACGGAAGAAACCAAAATCAACAAAGAACCTTATTCAGATCAACAATCGCTATTAGGAACTTATGTACAAGTGAGAATCTATGATGACGGTAAAGAAGATGTATTAGAAAAAGCCTTTGCCAGAGTGAAAGAGCTAGGCGATAAAATCACGGTCAACGAAAAAGGCTCTGAAATCGATAAAATAAACGAACAAGCTGGGATCAAACCAGTCAAAGTCTCTGATGATATCTTCCCGTTATTGAAACGAGCATATGAATATAGTGAAGATTCTTCCGGTGGTTTTGATATGGCAATCGGTCCAATCACACAATTATGGCATATTGGCTTTGATGATGCTCGTAAACCTTCACAAGAAGAAATCGACCAAGCGTTAAAATTAGTTGATTATCATAAAGTAAAATTAAATGATGAAGATAAAACGGTCTATCTTGAAGAAAAAGGAATGCAACTTGATCTAGGTGCAATCGCCAAAGGATTTATTACAGATGAAGTCGTGAAAGTTTTGAAAGATAATGGCGTAACGACTGCAATTGTGGATTTAGGTGGAAATGTTTATGTGCTAGGACATAGCCCTCGTGGTAAAGATATGGACTGGAATGTAGGAATACAAGATCCTAACAAAGCCCGTAATACAGTAATCGGAACGATTCAAGAAAGCAATAAAACATTAGTAACTTCTGGTATTTATGAGCGCTTTTTAGAAGTAGATGGTAAAAAATACCATCATTTATTTGACCCTAAAACAGGTTATCCTTTCGATAATGATATCGCAGGTGTCACTGTGATCACGAAGGAATCGATCGATGGCGATGGACTTTCAACAGCTGTATTTTCAATGGGGGTCAAAAAAGGTTTAGATTACGCTGAAGGCTTGAAAGATGTTGATGTGATTTTTGTTACAAAAGAGGATACCGTATTTGTAAGTAAAGATATCGAAAAGGTTTTTGAGTTAGGAAAAGATTCAGGTTATACAATGGGTGATCGTAAAGACCTGAAATAAGGAGAACGAATATGTCTTTGAAAGTATTTTTGCAGGTTGTGGAAATTCAGACGAAATTAGCGAGTCTATTTCCTTTTGCAGTTGGGGTGTTATTTTCGATTGCTTATTTCCAAGAGTTTCAGTTAGGCTATACAGTTTTGTTTTTCATAGGAATGGTTGTTTTTGATATGGCGACGACTGCCATCAATAATTATATGGACTTTAAAAAAGCAAAATCTGAAGTATATAAATATGAAGAGAATATTATTGGTAGCTCTGGGATTAAACCTGTTCTTGTGAGAAATATGATCTTTGGAATGGTTGCTTTTTCCGCTGTGATTGGGATCTTTTTAACGGTTCAAACAGGTTGGCTATTTTTGGTAATGGGCGGCGTGTGCTGTTTTATTGGGATTTTCTACACGTTTGGGCCAATTCCGTTATCGCGGATGCCTTTAGGTGAGGTTTTCAGTGGATTTACAATGGGACTTGGGATTTTTGCGATGACGATTTATTTGAATGTTCAAGATAAACGACCATTTTATCTATTGCTTGATTGGGGTCGTGGAACATTCGCCTTGACAGGAAATTTGTGGGCAGTACTAGCGATCATTTGGGCCTCTTTGCCGATGGTCTTCACGATTGCCAATATCATGTTGGCAAATAACTTGAGAGATTTAGACACGGATATTGAAAATCATCGTTATACGTTGGTTTATTATATTGGTCGAGAGCATGGTGTGATATTATTTCAACTATTGATGTTAGCCTGCTATGCAGTTGTCTTGATTGGGTGGCCATTGGGTGTATATCATTGGCCGATTTTGACTGTATTTTTATCACTGCCAACTGTTTGGAAAAATCTTCAGTCATTTAAAAAAGAGTTACCTCATCCAAAAAGTTTTGGCTATTCGATAAAAAATCTATTAGCATTTAACGGTAGCTATTTACTAGGGTTATTCTTAACGATTATTTTAGAAAAAATTTAAATAAAAAAGAAGGAAGCAGTAACCAACAACGACTCTGCTTCCTTCTTTTTTATGCTCTATTTTAACAACCCTTTTTCAAACACTACTTTTTATTTTTTTTACTTTTAATGAATAGAAATAGTACAGCTAATAGAATAATGGCAATACCCGCAATTGAAAAGTAAACAGTTTTCTTTTCACCTGTGTTTGGAAATAAGCCTTTTTTCTTTTCTGTTTCTTTAGCAGAAGTCGAAGAGGAAGCAGTACTTTTAGCTGGTGTAGAGCTATCTGTTGTTCCTGCTGCAGCACCGGCAAAGGCTTTGTCAGTTAATGTGTAGATAGGCGAATAATCACCTGATTGTGGCGAAAAAGCTGCAAAACTGAAATCATCTTGGTATGGAAGAGTGAAATAACCTTCAGCATCTGTTAGGACAGGACTATCTGTTTTGGCAAAGGGATAAAACTCTTTTATATTTTTAGGAACTGCATCATAGTTAGCGGTATTTTCGCCGTAGATAGGCACGTTACTGACTGAAGCATCATCTGTAGTTAAGAGCCTCCCCTTAACTTGGTTATTTTCTGAATTATAGGAAATAAATTGGATATCATACACTGGCGTAGACTTTACTACTGTATAGCCCATGTTTAGTGTAACTTCTTGCTTCTCTCCTTGGTTTTCTTCTAAAGGATAGAGCATAAAGCTCACTTTGACTAAATAGTCTCCTATCTTTTCTGTTGAGGCGTCCTCTAAAAGCTTAAGATCTCTAAACGCAGCGCCATGATAGCCACCATCTTGGAAAAGCATTTCTGCAGTCACTTTTTCTCCTTGAAATACAACTAAAGTTGTTTGGATAAGATCGCTATAAGCGTTGGGAGCTGAGCTACTGGAATTTTCTATGGAACTTGTATCTGATGTAGAACTATCCAAGGTTTTTTTGTTTTCCTTCTCAGACTCTTGTGTGGATGTTATAGAGGAAGAGCTTTCAACTTCCGATGTAGTTGAAACTTCTTCTGCAAAACTTGTAAGCGGTAGAGCTAAAGATAAAGCGACCAAACAAAAAACTACTTTTTTCATAAATATTCTCCTTGCGTAATAATCGTATTGTTTATGATATAAATGTAACACAAGTGAAACATATAGCAAGTGGTTGTAAGAAAACTGGTTGACCCCTTAATAAATTCTTAATATATTTGTTTGATATTATTGTTAAGTCGTTGGATTGATGCTGCTTAAACTGATTTCCCCAGAAGAAAGGATCTTTTCTGTTTTGTCATGGAGTTGTACGACTAATTCACCATGATCATTGATGGAGACTGCAATTCCTTCATATTCAACACCTGTTTGAGTGAACGAAACAGTCTTGCCGAGGACAAATGATTTTTGGCGATATTCTTCTAAGAAATGTTGTTCTGGTAATTGATTTAGAATGGCATAAAATTGATTCCAGATTTCTGCAATCAGTTCGTTTCTTGTGATCGTTGGTTCCTCTTTTGGAAATAGAGAGGTTGCTTTTTTTCTTAATTCCTTTGGAAATTCCTCTTGTTTTAAAGAGAAGTTGATTCCCATACCGATGATGACATTTGAGATTTGTCCCGATTCAACATCACTCATTGCTTCTGATAAAATACCACAGACTTTCTTTCCGTTGATATAGATATCATTTACCCATTTGATTTCAGTAGAGACCTTGATCAACTTGTTCATTGCACGAGTGACTGCTACAGCCATGATCACGGTATATTGTGCCATTTCTTCAAAGTTTTGATTTGGTCTTAATAACATGCTCATGTAGATGCCACTACCTGCTTTTGAGAAGAAAGGTCGGCCGAATCGACCAATCGGCGCCTCTTGGATATCAGCTACGATCAATGTATTATCTGGTTCACCATTGATTGCGGCTAATTTTGCATCTTTCATTGTGGATTCTGATGAGTTTAGCACCGTGATCGAAAGACTTGGCGTTGCTGACTTTAGAGCTAAACGGATTCCTTCTGCTGATAAAACGTCTGATTTTCCGTAGCAATAGCCTTTATTACGACTACTTGAAATGATGTGTCCCTCTTTTTTTAATTCATTGATCGCTTTCCAGATCGCAGTTCGAGATAAAGAAAGTTGTTGCGCCATTTCTTCACCCGAAATAAAATTGGGGGCTTGTTTCATTAATAGGGTTAATACCTGACTTTTCGTAGACATACACTTCGCTCCTTTATAGTAGTTTCATTGTATCTGATGGTAGGAAGATGGGTCAACCACCATCCGCCTGAAAGAGGAGATAAAAATCCATCTAAGGATGTATGAGTTTTCCTGAAAAAATTGCTATACTTATGTAGTAGGAACGAAAGATGCTAGTTACAATTATAGAGACGGAGTGGGGAAGAATGGAAAAGCAACAATATGTTTGTGATAAGTGTGGCAACACACATTATGTATCAGATCAGTTTCAAGCAACAGGAGGAAACTTTTCAAAGATTTTTGATATACAAAATAAGAAATTTATCACAGTGAGCTGTACGAGATGCGGATTTACGGAATTGTATCGTGGTCAAACATCAGATGGCTGGAATGTTTTAGACTTTTTAATGGGTGGTTAATAGCCCACAAAATAAATGAAAAAAAGGAGTTCAAGTGCGTCATACACTTGAACTCCTTTTTATTTAAACTAGTAGCAGTTGATCATCTTTTAATTCACTACCGCTATTTTTGTGGAACATTTCCATCAACTCGTTAACGGTTAGATCTTTTTTCTGTTCGGCAGGAACATCTACTACAACTTGCCCTTGATGAAGCATAATCAGACGGTTGCCATAACGAATCGCGTCTTCCATATCGTGAGTAACCATGAAGGCTGTCAGGTTTTGTTCCTGTATTAATTTTTCAGTTAGCTCCATAACTGTGATCGATGTTTTAGGATCTAAGGCTGCGGTATGTTCATCCAATAAAATTAGTTCGGGACGAATCAAGGTAGCCATAAGCAAAGTGATTGCTTGGCGTTGTCCGCCAGATAATAAACCAATTTCCGCACCTAGGCGATTTTCTAAACCTAAGTTCAAACTGGCTAATTGTTCTTTGAAGAAATTACGGTCATTTTTACGAACGCCATTTCCCAAACCGCGTTTTTTTCCACGTTTCATTGCAAGGGCCATGTTTTCTTCCACAGTTAAACGTACAGCAGTCCCCATTTTTGGATCTTGAAACACACGGCTGATTTGTTTAGAGCGAGCAACGACACGCTGTTTGGTAATATCTTTACCATTTAAAGTCAATTGCCCTTCTTCAATCGGTAATGTTCCAGCAATGCTGTTTAGCAAAGTCGATTTACCAGCACCGTTGCCACCGATGATCGTAATGAATTCACCTTGATTGATCGTTAAATCAATGCCTTTAAGTACATGGTTTTCATTGACTGTTCCACGCTCGAAATATTGGTGTAAATTTTTGATTGTTAGTACAGGTTCCATTAGTTGGCTCCTCCTTTACGTTTCCCTAGTTTAGAAAAACCTAATTTTTTTTGAATCAATGGTGAAGATAGACAAATCACCAGAATAATTGCTGAGAATAATTTTAAATCAGCTGGATCGACACGTAGCTCTAGTACGCAAGCGAGGATAAAACGGTATAAAATTGCACCAATCACAATTGTAAGCAAACGCAAACCAAGTGTTTTATTTTTAAAGAGAACTTCTGCAATGATAATGGAAGCAAGTCCGATAACGATCGTTCCGATACCAGAATTCAAATCAGCGAAGTTATTATTTTGTACAAGTAATGCACCAGCTAAGGCAATGCACCCATTTGACAACATATAGCCGATGATTTTCATGTTGTCAGTTTTGATTCCGTTCGCTTCACTCATATCGATGTTGTCACCCGTTGCTCGAGTGGCTAAACCAATTTCAGTTTTAAAGAATAAGACGAGTAGAGTAATGACTAAAAGAACGATGATTGCACCGACGATTATTGCACTGTTGATTTTAGTGAGTCCTAATGATTGAGCGTGAGAGAAAATCGAATCTGTTCCTATTAGAGAAATATTTGGAGCGCCCATGATGCGCGAGTTGATGCTGTAAAGTCCAGTCATCGTGATGATTCCTGCTAATAAAGCTGGGATTTTTAATTTTGTGTGTAAAAGTCCTGAAACAAGGCCTGCTAACATGCCGGCTATAAAGGCAATTATCAATGCAAAAATTGGCGCTATCATATAATGAATATCGAATAAAGACTGGAATGGCGCCGGCCAAGTCGTTGGATCTTTTGCTAAAATAACGGCAGCGACTGCACCGCCTAAAGGAAAACTTCCTTCAGTAGTTAAATCAGCGATATCTAAAATACGGTAAGTCAGGAAGACTCCGATGGCGAGTAAGGACCACAGAAGACCTTGAGAGGTTGAAGATAGTAATATGTCTAACAATAAAATCAGCTTCTTTCAGTAGTTTTATGTAAAGGCCGAGAAAAAAGCGTTTAGCTTCGAAAAGCCAGTTGCTTTTCTCTCAACGTTTATTTAGGAATTAAGGTGCTTTGATCGTGTCTGGATCGATATTCAACGCTTTTGCCATGTCTTTATTCACGAAAAGTTCTAAGTCTTTTGCTTTTTCAACAGGCATATCCTCAGGTTTTGCTTCACCTTTTAGGATTTTTGCTGCCATGGCTCCAGTTTGTTTGCCGAGTGACTTATAGTCGATGCCCACAGTTGCCAAGCCACCTTCTTCGACTTGCTCGATAGAACCTGCAATGACTGGCGTTTTATGTTCTTTTGCTACTTCGCCGATAACAGCAGCTGCTGAAGCGAAAGTGTTGTCGGTTGGAATATAAATTGCATCAACATCTTTTGCTAAGCTAGTCGTTACTTGCTGTACGTCGTTTGTTGAGTTAGCCGTTAAAACTTTTGATTTGATGCCAGCATCTGTTAAGGCTTTTTCTGCCATATCCGCTTGGATTTTAGAATTGGCTTCACCTGCGTTATACATGATTCCGACAGTTTTAGCATCAGGGACGATAGATAATAGTAAGGCAATTTGTTTGTCGATAGGGACGATATCAGTAGTTCCAGTTACGTTGCCGCCAGGTTTCTCATCTGATTTTACGAGTTTAGCACTCACTAAATCTGTTACTGCTGTAACTAAAATTGGAATATCTGTTGTTTCGTTCAACAGTGATTGCGCAGCAGGAGTTGCGATTCCTAGTAAGAGATCTGGTTTTTCTTTGACTAATTTTTCACTCATGCTTTTTAATTGTGCTTGATCATTTTGGGCATTGCTATAGTCAATGGTTAGGTTGTCGCCGTCTTTGAATCCATTATCAGCTAAACCTTCTTTGAATCCTTCAAAAGCAGCATCTAGTGAGCCGTGTTCAACAGGTTGTAAAACACCGATCTTTTTACTGTCACTATTCGTTTCACTACCTGTCTTTTTGCCATCTCCACATGCGCCAAGAGCCAATAGTGCTACTGCTGATACGATGCTTAGTCCTAATAGTTTCTTTTTCATCCTGATTCCTCCAATTATAATTAATAAAACAAAAAATCCATTCAGACAATATGCCTAAATGGATTGATAAAAGTCGTAAGATAAACACTTCTTCTTTTAGCCACTTAGGATTGTCTACGTGGCGTTTGTTCAGTACAAAAAGCTTTAGCCATCATAGATACAAAAACAGGTTTTTGCTGTTTGTACCCATGATTTCATGAATACAAAACTATCTAAAGTAGCTAAAGTAAGCTTTATTCAGTTGTGAGTTGATTAAGTGTGTCATAAAAATCCCTCCGCAAATTGAATTGTTTACAGTATAAAGGAAAAGTGAGGTAGATGTCAACAGATTATTTTAAATTTTCTGAACATTCATATAATGCTATTAAATAAAAAAAGAGATAAAAATAATTATAATTTTTGTGAAATATTTAAATTATTCCTAATGTTAAACACTGGAAAAGAGATATCTTTGTGAATTTTAACTGGTTCATGCTAGAATTTAACTGGATAAATAAATAGTAGATAACTAGGAGGATGTATATGATTTCAAAAAAATGGATTACATTAGGTACCTTAGCAGCAACAGTATTGGTATTAGGTGCATGTAAAGGAGACAAGAAAGAATCTAAAGATAGTTCATCAGACAGCTAAACAGAAACATCAATGAGTTCAAGCGTTGATACAGTGAGTGGTGCTTCAATCAGTGATAAACCAGAAGTAATCGAAAAAGCCTTGAGCAAAGATGGTAATTGGATCGTTGCAGCAACAGCTGATCTTACTTTTGACAAAGATGTAACAGTAGCGGGTGAGTTCCACGATAAAGGGGAAGCTTCAAACGATATTTATAGAAAATTAGCATTATATGCCCAAGATTCAGATAAAAAAATCACAGATGAATACACATTGACTGTTCCTAAGTTAGTTGTTGAGACAGAAAATTTCAACATCGTTAACGGAACCGTTAAAGGGGATATCTTAGTAAAAGCGAACGGTTTTGTCTTGAATGGAACCAAAGTTGAAGGAAATGTAACGTTTGAAAAAGAAGAATACAAAACTTCTGCAACTTTAGATAAAGAAGGCGCTGAAATTACTGGAGAAACTACGGTTCAATAAGTAAAAACTAATTGAACATGCAAAAGACATTCGATTTATATCGAGTGTCTTTTTTTATAGAAAATAGCTCGTTTTAAGCTTGCGAATAACCTTGACTTTTACTATGGAAGGAAGTACAATGTATAGATGCAAAAACTATCTGAAAAATGACAAAGCAGGAGCGAAATATTGTCCGTTCCGGTTTTTAATAGGGAAACAAAAGTAGAGACGCACGAGAAATTTTCAAGAGCACATTCTATTTTTGGTTTTTTTTTGCCTAAAAACTGCAAAAAATGCTCAATATTACAGATATTTAATATTTGTAATATTAAAGAAATATTTTCGGTTAGTGTTTTGATAGACTTTTAATTAGAGGAGTGAAGAGCTTGGCTGGACACGTAGTAAAATACGGAAAACACCGCGAACGTAGAAGTTTCGCCCGGATCAGTGAAGTGTTGGAATTACCCAACTTGATCGAAATTCAAACAGACTCTTACCAATGGTTTTTAGATGAAGGACTAAGAGAAATGTTTGAGGACATTTTACCGATCGATGATTTTCAAGGAAACTTATCTTTGGAATTTGTGGATTATGAATTAAAAGAACCTAAGTATACGGTAGAAGAAGCGCGTGCACATGACGCAAACTATTCTGCACCGTTACACGTTACTCTAAGATTGACGAACCGTGAATCTGGAGAAATCAAATCACAAGAAGTATTCTTCGGTGATTTCCCTCTAATGACTGAAATGGGAACATTTATCATCAATGGTGCAGAGCGTGTTATCGTTTCTCAATTAGTACGTTCACCTGGTGTTTATTTCCATGGCAAAGTAGATAAAAATGGTAAAGAAGGCTTTGGCTCAACAGTGATCCCTAACCGTGGTGCATGGTTAGAAATGGAAACTGATGCGAAAGATATCTCTTACGTACGTATTGACCGTACGCGTAAAATTCCTTTGACTGTATTAGTTCGTGCTTTAGGTTTTGGCTCTGATGATACAATTTTTGAAATTTTTGGTGAAACACTAAGCTTACGTAATACAATCGAAAAAGATTTACACAAAAATGCGAGCGATTCTCGTACCGAAGAAGGCTTAAAAGACATCTATGAGCGTCTACGACCTGGCGAACCAAAAACAGCTGACAGTTCTCGTAACTTACTGAACGCTCGTTTCTTCGATCCAAAACGTTATGACTTAGCGAACGTTGGTCGTTACAAAGTCAACAAAAAATTAGATTTAAAAACTCGTCTTTTAAACCTAACTTTAGGCGAAACATTGATCGATGCTGAAACTGGCGAAATTATTGTTGAAAAAGGAACGGTATTGACTCACCAAGTTATGGAAACATTAGGTGAACATATCGATAACGGTTTAAACAGCGTAACCTATTACCCAAGTGAAGATGGTGTGGTTACTGAACCAATGACAGTTCAAGTAATCAAGGTTCTTTCTCCAAAGGATCCAGAACGCATCGTTAACGTGATCGGTAATGGCTACCCTGATACAAGTGTGAAAACTGTTCGTCCAGCAGATATCGTAGCTTCAATGAGTTATTTCTTTAACTTACAAGAAGACATCGGTAATGTAGATGATATCGATCACTTGGGTAACCGTCGTATTCGTTCAGTTGGTGAATTACTACAAAACCAATTCCGTATTGGTTTAGCTCGTATGGAGCGTGTGGTTCGTGAAAGAATGTCGATTCAAGATACTGAAACACTAACACCACAACAATTGATCAATATTCGTCCAGTTGTTGCAAGTATCAAAGAATTCTTTGGTTCTTCTCAATTATCACAGTTCATGGATCAAACAAATCCTCTAGGTGAGTTGACACACAAACGTCGTCTATCTGCCTTAGGACCTGGTGGTTTGACTCGTGACCGTGCTGGTTATGAAGTTCGAGACGTTCACTATTCCCACTATGGTCGTATGTGTCCGATTGAAACTCCTGAGGGACCAAATATCGGGTTGATCAATAGCTTGTCAAGTTATGCCAAAGTGAACAAATTTGGTTTTATCGAAACACCTTATCGTCGTGTTGATCGTGCCACTGGCAGAGTAACAGATAAAGTAGATTACCTAACTGCTGACACAGAGGATCACTACATTGTAGCGCAAGCAAACTCACGCTTAAATGAAGATGGAACATTCGCTGAAGAATTAGTAATGGCTCGTCTGCAAAGTGAAAACTTGGAAGTAACGATCGATAGAGTCGATTACATGGACGTTTCACCTAAACAAGTAGTTGCTGTTGCGACGGCTTGTATTCCTTTCTTGGAAAACGATGACTCCAACCGTGCCTTGATGGGTGCCAACATGCAACGTCAAGCAGTGCCATTGATCCAACCTCGTTCACCACTTGTGGGAACTGGTATGGAATACAAATCAGCACATGACTCGGGTGCTGCTTTACTATGTAAACATGATGGTGTCGTTGAATATGTGGATGCATCAGAAGTACGCGTTCGCCGTGACAATGGCGCATTAGATAAATATATGGTAACAAAATTCCGTCGTTCAAATTCAGGAACAAGTTACAATCAGCGTCCAATCGTTCTTTTAGGCGAAAAAGTTGAAAAAGGCGATACATTAGCAGATGGACCTTCTATGGAAGAAGGCGAAATGGCTTTAGGACAAAACGTTCTTGTCGGGTTCATGACTTGGGAAGGATACAACTACGAGGATGCAATCATCATGAGCCGTCGTTTGGTAAAAGATGATGTCTACACTTCTATCCATATTGAAGAATATGAATCAGAAGCTCGTGATACAAAATTAGGACCTGAAGAAATCACGCGTGAAATTCCAAACGTCGGAGAAGATGCTTTGAAAGATCTTGATGAAATGGGCATTATCCGCATTGGTGCCGAAGTCAAAGATGGTGACCTATTAGTAGGTAAAGTAACGCCTAAAGGGGTAACTGAGTTATCTGCGGAAGAGCGTTTACTACATGCAATATTTGGTGAAAAAGCCCGTGAAGTTCGTGATACATCTCTACGTGTGCCTCATGGCGGCGGCGGGATTGTTCATGATGTGAAGATCTTTACTCGTGAAGCAGGAGACGAATTATCTCCAGGTGTAAACATGTTGGTTCGTGTTTATATCGTGCAAAAACGTAAAATCAACGAAGGCGATAAAATGGCCGGACGTCATGGTAATAAAGGGGTTGTATCCCGCATTATGCCGGAAGAAGATATGCCTTTCTTACCAGATGGGACACCGATCGATATCATGTTGAACCCATTAGGGGTACCGTCACGTATGAATATCGGACAAGTATTAGAATTACACTTGGGTATGGCTGCTCGTCAGTTAGGTATTCACATTGCAACACCAGTATTTGATGGTGCAAATGATGATGACGTATGGGAAACAGTTCGCGAAGCTGGTATGGCTAGCGATGCGAAAACAGTTCTTTACGACGGACGTACAGGTGAACCATTCGATAACCGTATCTCTGTTGGTGTGATGTACATGATCAAATTGGCCCACATGGTCGATGATAAATTACATGCCCGTTCTATTGGACCATACTCACTTGTTACCCAACAACCACTTGGAGGTAAAGCTCAATTTGGTGGACAACGTTTTGGGGAAATGGAAGTATGGGCACTGGAAGCATATGGTGCAGCTTACACATTACAAGAAATTTTAACGTACAAATCTGATGACGTTGTTGGTCGTGTGAAAACATACGAAGCCATCGTCAAAGGTGAACCAATTCCAAAACCAGGCGTACCAGAATCATTCCGCGTATTGGTAAAAGAATTACAATCACTAGGGTTAGATATGCGCGTATTGGACATTGAAGAACAAGAAATCGAATTACGTGATATGGATGACGATGATGATGACTTGATCACAGTTGATGCCCTAACAAAATTTGCCGAACAACAATCAGCGAAACAATTAGAAAAAGAAGCAGCTGAAGCAAAAGAAGCTGCAGATGCAGTTCTTGAACAAGAAATTGAAACTGCTGAAGATACAAAAGACTAATTGTTTAAAGTCTTACTAAAATTGTCAAGTTAGTCTAGTGTCAATACTCTTTTTACAAAGAGTGTTGTTACACTTGGTGGAAGAAAATGCGTAAAAAATACTGTGTTTTCTTCCCACCCTAACTTTTCCTATCAAGAAATGGAGGGAATCCCTTTTGATCGATGTAAATAAATTCGAAAGTATGCAAATAGGTTTAGCTTCTCCAGAAAAGATCAGAAGCTGGTCTTACGGTGAAGTAAAGAAACCCGAAACGATTAACTACCGTACGTTAAAACCTGAACGTGAAGGTTTGTTCTGTGAACGCATTTTCGGCCCAACTAAAGACTGGGAATGTGCCTGTGGAAAATATAAACGTATTCGTTATAAAGGTATCGTTTGTGACCGTTGTGGTGTAGAGGTAACTCGCTCTAAAGTACGTCGTGAACGTATGGGACACATTGAGTTAGCAGCACCCGTTTCACATATCTGGTATTTCAAAGGTATTCCATCTCGTATGGGTCTTGTTTTAGACATGAGTCCTCGTGCTCTGGAAGAGATCATTTACTTTGCATCTTATGTAGTAATTGATGCTGGAGATACATCTTTAGAGAAAAAACAATTATTAACAGAGCGTGAATACCGTGATAAACGTGATCAATATGGTCAAGGGTTTACTGCAGCAATGGGTGCAGAAGCGGTTAAACAATTATTGGATAACGTTGATTTAGATGGCGAAGTAGCTGGCTTAAAAGAAGATTTAAAATCAGCACAAGGTCAAAAAAGAACGCGTGCAATCCGTCGTTTAGATATTTTAGAAGCATTCCGTGCCTCTGGAAATCTACCAAGCTGGATGGTTATGGATGTTATTCCTGTAATCCCGCCAGATTTACGTCCTATGGTTCAATTAGAAGGTGGACGTTTTGCAACTTCTGATTTGAACGACTTATACCGTCGTGTGATCAACCGTAATAACCGTTTGAAACGTTTATTAGATTTAAATGCGCCAAATATCATTGTTCAAAATGAAAAACGTATGCTGCAAGAAGCAGTCGATGCATTGATTGATAATGGTCGTCGTGGCCGTCCAGTTACAGGACCAGGTAACCGCCCATTGAAATCTCTTTCTCATATGTTAAAAGGGAAACAAGGTCGTTTCCGTCAAAACTTACTAGGTAAACGTGTGGATTACTCTGGTCGTTCAGTTATCGTCGTAGGACCTAACTTGAAAATGTACCAATGTGGTTTGCCAAAAGAAATGGCGATTGAATTATTCAAACCATTCGTGATGCGTGAATTAGTACAACGCGAAATCGCAACCAACATCAAAAACGCAAAACGTAAAATCGAACGCGGAGAAGATGAAGTTTGGGATATCTTAGAAGAAGTTATTCAAGAGCATCCAGTATTGCTTAACCGGGCACCTACACTACACAGACTTGGTATCCAAGCCTTTGAACCTGTGTTAGTTGAAGGTCGTGCGATTCGTCTTCACCCATTAGTGTGTGAAGCCTACAATGCCGATTTCGATGGAGACCAAATGGCCGTTCACGTTCCATTGAACGAAGAAGCACAAGCAGAAGCACGTATGTTGATGTTAGCTGCTCAAAACATTTTGAATCCAAAAGATGGTAAACCAGTTGTAACACCGTCTCAAGATATGGTCTTAGGTAACTACTACCTAACTATGGAAGAAGATGGACGTGAAGGGGAAGGCATGATCTTCCGCGACATGAATGAAGCTGTTTTAGCATGGCGTAATGGGTACGTACATTTACATTCACGTATCGGTGTTCAAACAACATTACTTGGCGACAAACCATTTACGGATTGGCAAAAAGAACGCATTTTGATCACAACTGTAGGGAAGATCATCTTTAATGAAATCATGCCTGTAGAATTCCCTTACTTGAATGAACCAACAGACTACAACTTAACAGTGCAAACGCCTGATAACTATTTTGTAGAAGCGGGTACAGATATTCCTGCGCACATTAAGGCACAAGAACTAGTTTTACCATTCAAGAAGAAAAACTTAGGAAATATTATCGCTGAAGTCTTCAAGAGATTCCATATTACTGAAACTTCTAAGATGCTTGATAGAATGAAAGACTTAGGGTATAAGCATTCGACTCATGCTGGTATGACTGTTGGTATCGCTGATATCATGGTCTTGCATGAGAAACAAGAAATCATCGATGATGCCCATAAACAAGTAGAAAATATCACGAAACAATTCCGTCGTGGTCTGATCACAGATGACGAACGTTATGAACGTGTTATTGCTGTTTGGAATAAAGCCAAAGATGAAATTCAACAAAAACTGATCGAAAGTATGGACGCTAAAAATCCAATCTTCATGATGTCAGATTCTGGAGCCCGTGGTAACATCTCCAACTTTACTCAGCTTGCTGGTATGCGTGGATTGATGGCCGCTCCAAACGGACGTATCATGGAACTTCCGATCATCTCAAACTTCCGTGAAGGACTTTCTGTCTTGGAAATGTTTATCTCTACCCATGGAGCTCGTAAAGGGATGACCGATACAGCCTTGAAGACAGCCGATTCAGGTTACTTGACTCGTCGTTTAGTTGACGTAGCACAAGATGTTATTATTCGTGAAGACGATTGTGGAACTGACCGCGGTCTAGTAATCCAATCAATTCGTGAAGGAAATGAAATCATTGAACCGTTAGAAGAACGTCTACTTGGACGTTATACGCGTAAATCAGTGATGCATCCTGAAACTGGCAAAATGATTATTGGCGAAGATCAACTGATTTCAGAAGATCTTGCTAGAGAAATCGTAGAAGCTGGCGTTGAAACGGTAACGATCCGTTCCGTATTTACATGTAATACCAAACATGGTGTATGTAAACACTGTTATGGCCGTAACTTAGCAACTGGTTCAGGTGTTGAAGTTGGGGAAGCAGTTGGTACAATTGCTGCTCAATCAATCGGAGAACCTGGTACTCAATTAACAATGCGTACGTTCCATACAGGTGGGGTTGCCGGAGATGATATTACTCAAGGTCTTCCTCGTGTCCAAGAAATCTTTGAAGCACGTAATCCTAAAGGACAAGCAGTTATTACAGAAGTTACCGGTGAAGTGATCGATATCTCTGAAGATCCTGCAACACGTCAAAAAGAAGTAACAATTAAAGGGAAAACTGATACACGTACGTATACAGTTCCTTATACAGCTCGTATGAAAGTTGCTGAAGGCGATACGATTCATCGTGGTGAACCGTTGACGGAAGGTTCGATCGATCCTAAACAATTACTACAAGTTCGCGATGTATTATCTGTTGAAAATTACCTATTACGTGAAGTACAACGTGTTTACCGTATGCAAGGGGTAGAAATCGGTGATAAACATATCGAGGTAATGGTTCGTCAAATGCTTCGTAAAGTTCGTGTCATGGATCCAGGTGACACTGAAATCTTACCAGGTACATTACTAGATATCGCTGAATTTAAAGATCGTAACTATGACACATTAGTAGCTGGTGGCGTTCCTGCAACAAGCCGTCCAGTCTTACTAGGAATTACAAAAGCATCATTAGAAACAAATAGTTTCTTATCTGCTGCGTCATTCCAAGAAACAACTCGTGTGTTAACAGATGCTGCGATCCGTGGTAAAAAAGACCCATTACTTGGTTTGAAAGAAAATGTTATCATTGGTAAAATCATCCCAGCTGGTACTGGTATGGCTCGTTACCGTAACATGGAACCAAAAGAAGTTGGCGTAGCAAGCGAAAATGTCTACAGTATCTCTGATATTGAAGCACAAATGGCTGCTGAAGATGCTTTGAATGAGTTGAATAAATAGTAAATAGCAAAAGGCTTGAAATCAGTTGATTTCAAGCCTTTTTTTATTAGTCAAGCTCTGATGCAGCTTCTTGATCTAATACAATCGTTAAATTAGGGTGAGTTTGTAGTAAAGAGGCAGGTACTTCATTTGTAACTGGACCAAAGAAAGCACGTTTGATGATAGCCGCTTTTTTCTTTCCTGTGGCGAATAGGACGATTTCTTTTGCCTGCATTACACTTTTGGGTCCCATTGTAACATAAAAATCTGGACGCTCATTTTCATCGTCGCCGACCTCGCTTAATAAAATGTCCTTCATGTTCTCAGTAGCATTTTCTCCTACATAAGAAGTTAGGTCTTCAAATTTTGTTGTACCTGGTAAGTTTCCGCAATAATGCCCATCAGCGCCAATGCCCAGTAGAATCAAATCTAGTCCGCCATCTTGTTCGATTCTTTTATCCTGATTTTTGTAGTTGTTTTCGTCCAAAGGGTGAATCTGGCTTTCAGGAATTTCTGCTGGTTTAAAGAAGAGGTTACTGAGATTGGTCATAGTGACACCATATCCTTTTCTTTGTTTGAAGGGGATCTCATCGAAATTGTAATAATGAACATTATCAAAATAAGATTTGTTTTTTACATCAGAAACTAAGTATTCATACATTTTAACTGGTGTCGATCCAGCGGTTATGGCTAAATTCACTCGTTTATTTTGATACATTTTACCTAATAGAATATTTGCAGCGACCCGGCTCATTTTTTCGTAGTTCTCTTCAATGATGATTTTCATTTTTTTAACAGCTCCTTCTTTTTTATTCAATTTACCATGTGGGAACCATCCCATGTCAATGGACTTTTATAGGTAAAGTAATAATTAGTTCATATGTTTTACAAGGATATGAGTGTTATAGCAATAAGTTCAAAATAACATAGAGCTATAGGTCTTACCTTACAAATGAAAACCCATTCCTGAAAAGTGCTTGTAAAAGAACTTTTGTTTCTATATAATTAACGTATTGATAGAATAAAATAAAGGGTGTGGAATCATGGATATAAAGGTAGAATTAGGGAAAAAGATTCGGGCATTTCGCGAACAAAAGAAGTTAAGCAGAGAAGCATTTTGTGATGACGAACTGGAATTGACTGTTAGGCAACTTTCGCGAATTGAGTCTGGTGAATCACTCCCAACACTCCCTAAACTTACATATATTTCAAAACAACTTTCTATACCTATTTCGCACTTGATAAACGAAAATGACATTATATTACCTAAACGTTATATTCAGTTGAAAATGGGTTTATTCAAACGTCTACCACAATATAATGATGCGATGAAAAAAATGGTCGAGGACACCTTTGAGGAAATATATAAGGACTACTATGAGACTTTACCTGAAGAAGAGCAGCTTTTAGTGGATACTGCTCAGGCACAAAATGATGTAAATCTTTCAAAGAAAATCGATTTTGGTGAGGGAATACTGCAAGATTATTTTTTTCAAGTTAGAAACAAGAAGGAGTATTCTGAAAATGATTTGTTAATTGTAGATTTATATTTTGCCTGTTGTTTTTATAAGCCATTTGATAATCAAGAGTTTGATGTTTTGGTGGAGAAGATATTGGAACAAGTAAACTATAGCTCGGAGTTTGGCTTGATTCTCCTAAATAGAATTCTCATTACAATAATGGGTCTATATATTATTTCTAATAGATATGATAAAATTTTAACTATTACAAAGATTTCAAATATTATAATGAAAATGAGCCAGGACTTTCATCAAAAGCCGATCATTGATATGCTCGAAGGAAAGTATTGGCTATATTTTAATGACTTAGAAAATGGGAATAAAAAATATAATGATGCAATATTACTTGCTGAATTACATGGTGAGGAGCTATTATCGGATAGAATTAAGCAAGAATGGGAAGAAGATCTAAATAGTTAATTGTAGACTGTGGAGACATAAATTATGTTTCCACAGTTTT